>JBPCRH010000144.1:0-3695 GCA_050997075.1 Chthoniobacterales bacterium | reverse complement strand
CGACCTGGCCTTCGTCTTTCACCACTTTACTGCCGCATACTGGGCATTTCGCCGGCATCCGAAATTTCTTCTCCGATCCATCGCGCAAGTCCGTCCGCACCTTCACGACCGCGGGGATGACTTCACCGGCCTTCTCGATCACGACTGTGTCGCCGATGCGGATATCTTTGCGTTTGATTTCGTCCTCGTTATGCAAGGTGGCGCGCGCGACCGTGCTCCCGCTCACGAAGACCGGCTCGAGCGCGGCGACCGGGGTGAGCGTGCCGGTGCGCCCGACCTGGATGAGGATGTTGAGCAGCTTCGTCTCGACACGTTCAGCTTCGTATTTAAAAGCCATCGCCCAGCGCGGCGATTTTGCGGTCATGCCTAACGACTCGCGCTGCGCAAAGGAATCGACTTTCACGACCGCGCCGTCGGTCTGGTAGGAGAAGTCGTGCCGGATTTTATCGAGCTCGTGGATGCGCGCGAGGATCTCCTCGAGCGACCCGGCTTCCCACCAAGTCTCGCTGCAAGGAAGACCCAGTTTGCGCAGGAACGGGAAGAGCTGCGAGTGCTGCGTGAGCTCGACGCCATCCACCGCGCCGGTGCCGTAAAAGATCACGCCGAGCGGGCGCGCCGCGGTGATCGCGGGATCGAGTTGCTTGAGCGATCCGGCCGCGGAATTGCGCGGATTCGCGAAGACGGGAAGCCCGGCTTCACTCCGTTCCCCGTTCAATATCGCGAAGCCTTCCTTCGTCATGAAGACTTCGCCACGCACCTCAAGCAGTTTCGGCGCGCCGCCTTTTAATTGCGCTGGGATGGAGCGGATCGTGCGGATGTTTTGGGTCACGTCCTCGCCGGTGGTGCCGTCGCCGCGGGTCGCGGCGTATTGCAGGCGGCCGTTCTCGTAAAGGAGGGAAACGGCGACGCCATCGACTTTCGGCTCGACTACAAACGTCACCTTTTCGTTAGGCAAAAGCTTCTCGATCCGCCGATAAAACGCGCCCACTTCCTCTTCCGAGTAGGTGTTATCGAGGCTTTTCATTGGCACCCGATGCGTGACCGGGCTGCAAGCCCGGGCTGCCGTGCCGCCGACGCGTTGCGTTGGAGAACCGGCGGTCGCGAGCTCCGGAAAACGTGCTTCGAGCTCGACCAGCTCGCGATAAAGCCGGTCGTAATCGCGGTCGCCGATGACCGGTTCGTCTTCCGCGGAATAGCGGCGATTAGGTTCGCCGATTTCCGCATGCAACTCCGCCGCACGTTCTGCCGCTGAGAATTCCGTCTCCGCCATCGGCCACCATACAAATGGCCCGGCCTAACGACAAATTAAGTGCGCCCGATGCCCTAAAAAGCTTCGGTTTCCGCGAGCATTTCCGGCCGCAGGGTGATGTGCGCGGCGGTCTCGCTCAGCATCTGGCGGCTCGCCTGGCGCGAGCGTTCCTCGCTCAATTGGGCCAGCAGTGCGGCGGCCTTTTTCTGTTCGCGTTTCGTGAGATTCCGCCGGGACATGGCCGCGAGAGAAAGGCTCGCGTCGAAGTCATCGCCGATCTGGTAAGCGGCAAAGACGGCGGGCGAGACTAACTGGCTGTGCACCACCTTGTCCGGACCGCGCAGGTCGATCCGGTAAGATCCATCCGCCGCACCGCTCGAAGCGGGTGAGGGCTGGTGAGTTTTGTTCACGACCACGCCGTGAACGGCGCAACCGCTGCAAAAAATGCTGAGCGCGAGGACGAGTAGACGTGGGAGACGCATCCCGAGTCCAGATGCAGGTTTCAGGCCTCGCGCGCGGTAAAATTTACTTCCTCAGAAAACTTCGGAGCGTGTCCGCTAATCTTTTTTTGGGGAAAACAAGCGCAACAGCGCGACGGAGAACGAAGCACAAGAAACCTAAACCGGAGGACTGTTATATGTTGTGGACAATATTCGTTATTCTATTGGTGCTGTGGCTTCTCGGAGCGTTCATCGTGCCGTTTGGCGGCAGCTTGATTCATATCCTGCTCGTCATCGCGGTCATCGTCTTGATCGTGAATCTCGTTTCCGGCCGGCGCGGCGTTTAGTCGAGCGATGAAATCTGGAAGTGTTCTGGCTCTGATCCTGATCGTGGTCGGGGTCATCGTGCTGGCTTACGGCGGTTACACCAGCTTCGCGACGAAAGAAAACGTGGTGAAGGCTGGTCCGTTGGAAATCAACAAAACCGAAAATCATCCCATCCCGATCGGACCGATCGTGGGCGGGCTCTGCATTATTGGCGGGATCATCGTCTTCGTCAGCAGCAGTAAGCGAGCGTAATCGTCGGATTAGCCTAACGAGCGGGGAAAGCCGCGCTCGTTAGGCCGCGCCGGTGGCGCGCCGGGCTAAATGTGAATGGCGTGGCCGAAAGCTTGGCCCGTCGCTTCGTGCACGGCCTCGCTCAGCGTTGGGTGCGCGTGAATCGTCGCCTCGATCTCTTCGTGTGTCGCCTCGAGCGTAATCGCGAGGCCGAGCTCGGCAATCATCTCGGTCGCTTCGGGACCGATGATATGCGCGCCGAGAATTTCCCCGTGTGGCTCGCCGATGATGAGCTTCACGAAACCTTCGGTCTCGCCGATCGCGCGGGCCTTTCCACTCGCACTGAAGGGGAACTTTCCGACCTTGAATTTGCGGCCCTCTTCTTTCGCCGCGCGCTCGGTCAGGCCCACGCTGGCGACCTGAGGCTGGCAATAGGTGCAGCCCGGGAAGATGCGGACTCTGCGCGGCTCGATTTTGCCGAGCATCCCTTCGACGGCCTGGATCGCTTCCCAGCTCGCGACATGCGCAAGCCAGGGCGGCCCGATGATGTCGCCGGCCGCGTAAACCTTCGCGAGACTCGTTTCGTAGCGGTCGTTCGTCTCGATGTAGCCGCGGTCGGTTAATTTCGGCTGCAGCTTTCCGCCCGGCAAAAGCGGCTGGACCCCAATGGCCACGAGGCAAATTTCGGCCTCGATCGTCTCCGTGGTTTTTTCCTCAACCGTGATTGCGACGCCGTTTTTCGTGACTGCGGTCTTCGTGGTTTTAGTGCTCGTGAGCAGGTTGATGCCCTGCTTCCGAAGCGATTTCTCGAGTGTCTGCGAGACCTCGGTGTCCTCGACCGGAAGCACGTTCGGCAACATCTCGATCAGCGTCACTTTCGTGCCGAAGGCGTTATAGAAATAAGCGAACTCCACCCCGATCGCACCCGCGCCGATGATGACCATGCTCTTCGGCTGCGGCTCGAGGATCATCGCTTCGCGACTGCCGATCACCTTCTTGCCGTCGAAGGGAAAACCCGGAAGCGGCCGTGAGACCACGCCGGTCGCGATCAGAATCTGCGCGCCCTGGTGCGTCTCCGTTTTCCCATCCGCGAGTTGCACGACCACTTCGCCGGCCTGCTCCAGCGAAGCTTCGCCCCGGATGTAATCGACCTTGTTCTTCTTGAAGAGAAACTCGATGCCACCGGCGTTTTTGTCCGAGACCTCGCGCGAGCGTTTGATCACCTTGCCCCAGTCGTAGGACAGCCCTTCGATCTTGAATCCGAAATCGCCCGCGCGGTGTTTCATCAGGTGATAAAGCTCGGCGTTGCGGAGGAGCGACTTCGTCGGGATGCAGCCCCAGTTCAGGCAAGTGCCGCCGGCGCGTTCCTTCTCCACACAAGCGACGCGTTTCCCGAGTTGCGCCGCGCGAATCGCGCCGACATAGCCGGCGGGGCCGCCGCCGATGAC
>JBPCRH010000085.1:0-7759 GCA_050997075.1 Chthoniobacterales bacterium | reverse complement strand
GCGGCCACGGGCGACTTCGCTGCGGACGAATTCGGGGGTGATTTCGGCTGGAATTGACGCGCCGAAACTTTCGCCGGGGTGGGCGTGGGATAATGCGGATTGCGGATCGCGGTTTGCGGAATCGGTGGATTCGGCAGGCGAGACGCCTGCTAGACGGGTCAGGCGAGACGCCTGAGTTACGCGATGATTTTCGCGGATGGCGATGAATTCCATCTCGGGGGTGATGATGCCCTGGCGCGCATACCAAAGTTGGGTGACGGGATGGCCGGCGCTGGCGCGGAGCGGCTTTCGCAATGCGGAATTCGGATTGCGGAATTCGGGATTGGGAGTGGTGCGGCGCGCCCAATCGCTCTCGCGATGGCCTTCGGTCAGGTAGCCGTCGTCGCGCGGCTCGATGACGCGGCCTTCGTACTCGGTCACGTCCCCTCGCCCGCTGATCCACTGTTCGCGGAGGGCCGGGATGCCTGCGCTCGAGTCGCCGGCAAACTGCGGGTCGCCCCACGAACCGCTCGTGTCGTAAACACGAACCGGTTCGTTTGGCTCGAGGTTGCCGCTAAAATCTTTCGTCGGCGCGAGGCTGATTTCGCGGAAGGGCACGCGCACCTCGGGATGGAGTTCGCCTTCGACGTAGACGCGCCGCGAGTTCGGCATCACGTAATCGGAGGATTTCGGTTCGAGTGAGTCTTTGGCTGCGATCATATGGAGAATTATTGGACAGGATTCACAGGATTTTCAGGATTTAGGAAAGAGCAGTGACACCTTCGCTTCTGGAATCCTGTTCATCCTGTAAATCCGGTCTAAAACAAAAAAGCCATGCGCGGAAAACGCATGGCTGAAATCTAAAACTCCTCGCTCCCTACGGCGGCATTACCCGCATCAGGTTTAAGGGGTCTCCCGAGACGCGCTCCGCAAGTTACAAACTTGCGCCACACCCGGAACTCTCAGCCAATGGCTCCCCCGCAATATTTCGCAAGCAGACTAGCGGCCACGGCCTGGAAGTCAACGCGCGAGGCCAGAAAGCAGCGCGCCCGACCGACGCGCGCTGCCTTCGGATTCGTTAGGCTGAGCTATTCTTTCTTCTGCGCCTCGGGAGCCATGGCGCCGGCTTGTTTCACATTGGTGTGAAAGATGGCGAGCCACTTGCCGTTCTCCTGTTTCCAGACGCTGCCGGCGTTGTAGACGCCACCGGCGTCTTTGCCATCGTAGGTGCCTTCGAGGGTGACGGTGTAGGTCGAAACGACGACGTCTTTCTCGTCCGAGTGGCTTTTGAAATCGCTGATCTTGAACGATTTCATGTCCCATTTCGCCATGTCGGCCATTTCCTTCGCCATGTCGGAGATGCCTTCCGCATAAACTCCGAGCATGTCGTGATCCGCCACTTTCTTGAAGCCGGCGGCATCTTTGTCTTTGAAGGCCTGCCAAGCGGCGTTTTCCTTGGCCATCATGTCGTCGTTACTCGGCGCGGCGCCCGCGAGGGCGACGGTCGCGAGGAGCGCTATCATTGTGTAACTCAGTAGTTTCATCAGGTTCCTTTCGGTTAGTTGTTGGTTCGACCCAGCTTGAATAGCCCGAGGGATCCGGTCAACGTTGTTCGAAAACCAGGATCGACCTCGCGAGATCGGTAACGTGCGCTGGTTCAGGTGAAAACGGCTGATCCGCTGGGACAGCGGACGCTACACCGGCGACGTGCAGCGCGCGTTAGTTGCTCGTCGGGATGACCGCGGGGGCGGGCGATGACTCCGCCTTGGCCGGGGCGTTCGCATCGCGCAGGACGAGCTGGCCGTCGAACTGACGGCGATAGTCGGCCACCATCATGGGCTTGGTCTTGTTATCGACGAGCCCCTTGTAATTGACGATGCCGGTAGCGATCGATTGCGCGAGCTTGGCCCGCCAAGCGCTCTGCGCGACCAGCCGGCTCTCGGCCCGCTCAGTCAGGAAGCCGCCCTCGACCAAGATCGCCGGGATCTTCGTCAGGCGCAGGACGGCGAAACGGGCGCGCTTGATCCCGCGATCGACTTCCGAGAAATGCCCGACGACCGAATGGAAGACGCTCATGGAGAGCGCCAGACTCGGCGCGTCAACCGGGCTGCCGGCCTGCATGTTCATAAACCGAAGCGCGAGCGCGTCATCCGCAGTGGAGGGCGCGCCGCGCGGGGTGAGTGAGAAAATCTCGAAACCTTGTGCGGAGGGGTTCGCATCGGTGGCGTTGAAGTGGATGCTGACGAAGATCGAATCCTTGGTCGCGTTGGCGATGCGCGCGCGCAGTTCTAGGGGCACAAAGACATCGCTCGTGCGCGTCATTTTAACTTCGAGCCCCTTCGCTTCGAGGAGCGGCTTGATGTTCTTCGCGACGTCGAGCGCGAAATCCTTCTCGCAGCCGTAGGCGCTGACCGCGCCCTTGTCGTAACCGCCGTGGCCGGGATCGAGCACAACGGTTTTAAAATGGCCGAGATTCGGAATCATCTGCGGACGGAGCTGCGGCTCGAGGGTTTTCGAAAGGTCGACACGGGAGACGAGAAATTGCCCATCCTTTTCCGCGACCGGGAAACAGAGCCAGTTGCGCACGCCATTGATCATGACCTCGCGGCTATGGAGCTGGAAATCGACCGAGCCGTTGGCGTTGGCGAGGCGGAGATGTTTCTCGCTCGGCGCGACGCCGGTGGGGAGGCCGTAAAACTTTGCGATGTTATCGGCGCTGAGATATTCGCGCCCGCCGATCTTCACGATCTTCCAATCAGGGGCCGCGCTGGCGGTCACGCTGCCGGCGCAGACGAGGAGAAAAAAGGCGGAGGCTCTAAGGCTGGCGAACATTGGAGACAGAGTATGAAATATCGACGCGGGGAAGACAATAACTTTTTCTAGAAATTATAACGCCGCTCGGTGGACGACTGTTTTTACCTTGGTCTGCGAAGAAGAATTATGCCAGCAAAATCCAAGAAACAACAGTGGCCGCTGGGGTGTTGTAGCCGGGGGCGTTGACCCCGGTAGCGTGACCCCGGGGCAGGGTGACACGGGTGATGCGCCAGACCGGCCGGGGTCAGCGCCGCCGGCTACAACTTCGCCCATCGGAAGCTTCTTTGGCATCTACTCTGGAAGACTCGCGGCCGGTTTCGCAGATTGACGCATCCGATCAGGCAGAAGCGGCGGATCACCTTATGACAACCAATTCGAACAGCGCTCGGATGAATGCTGGTCGGTTGTCGCAAAACCAAACAAGAAAGAATCAATGAAAAAATTAGCAGTCGCACTCGCTTTCCTGAGTGCATTCACCTTCACCACAATGGCCGCCGACGACATGAAGATGGGCGACGCCAAGAGCATCTACGACACGGCCGCGAGCACGAAAATGTTTAGCACCCTGACCGCCGCAATTAAGGCCGGTGGCAAACAGGAAATGCTCCAGGACGACAAGGGTCCGTTCACCGTCTTCGCGCCGACCGACGCCGCTTTCCAGAAGCTGCCGAAGGGCACGGTCGATGATCTCCTGAAACCGGAGAACAAAGCCAAACTCGCGAAGCTCCTCGCTTACCACGTGCTCAAGGGCAAAGTCATGGCCGCCGATGTGAAAACGATGGAAGCCGAGACCGCCGAAGGCTCGAAGCTCAACGTCGTCGTCAAGGGCGACAAGGTCATGGTCAACAAAGCGCATGTCATTAAGACCGACATCCCGGCAAGCAACGGCGTCATCCACGTGATCGACACCGTCCTCATGCCGCCTGACCTCGGCTAAGGTTTAGTTAGTAACTCCAACTGTTGTTGGTACGCGGGCGCGCGGCTTCGGCTGCGCGCCTTTCGCGTTTCTGGGATCAAGACCGCCTCTGCGCCGCGGGCGTCGTTGTTTCCCATCGAAATCACGGTCATCCTGAGCGGAGCGCAGCGAAGTCGAAGGATCCCGCCGAGTTTCTTCGAAGCGCGCGAGCGAATTCCCCCACCTGCTAGCCGAGCTTACAGGATGCCCTGCGGGATCCCTCGACTGCGCCTTCGGCTCCGCTCGGGATGACAACTAGTTGCCGCTCCCGGCCCTGCTACGCGCCGTCTTTTTTCGCCGGCCGGCGGATGAGCGTGATCTGCTTGATCCGCGCGGAATCGGATGGACTCCAAGTGCCGACTTCGGGGTCGTCCTTGAAAGCTTCGTGCACGATCCGGCGTTCGTAGGAATTCATCGGCTCGAGCTGGAGCGGCCGGCCGGAGAGGCGGACGCGCTCGGCCAGTTGGCGCACGTGATGGACAATCTTGTCTTCACGCTCGGAGCGATACATCTCGCAATCGACCACCCACTTCGGCGCGTCGGCATCTTCCGATTGCACCACGCGATTGAGGAGGAACTGGATGGCATCGAGCGTTTCGCCCTCGCGACCGATCAGGCGATCGGCTTCCTCGGTATAAATTTGCAGCGTCGGCGTGCCGCGTTCGACCCCGCTCTCTTCGATCTGCACGACGAACCCGAGGTAGCCGAGCATGGTATCGAGCAATTCCCTGGCGTTGGTTTTCGGCTCGGTCTCGGTGCTCATGATCGTCCCTTTCCTTTGCGCCGGCCCGGCTGATTCACTTTCTCCAGCGTCGGGAGCGGCTGGTTCCGGTTCTGATACAACTGCAGAATCGTAAACAGGTTCTGGGTTGTATAATACAAAGCGAGCGCCGCCGCAAAATTGTAGCAGAAAACGACGAAAATCAGCGGCATGAACATCATCACGCGCTGCTGCGTGGCGTCACCGCTCTTCGGGGTCAGCCGCATGAGCCAGAGGTTCGTGCCCGCCATGATCAGCGGGAGAATATTGATCGGCCAGCCGAGCCCCGGGATGTGCGCGACGGTGTCGGGCTGGGAAAGATCGTGGACCCAGAGGAAGCTCGCGTTCCGCAATTCCACCGCCTGCCGCAGCATGGTGAAGAGACCGAAAAAGATCGGGATCTGGATCAACATCGGGAGGCAGCCGCTCACCGGATTGATCCCGTAATCCTTGTAGAGCTTCATGACCTCGGCGTTCATCTTCGTCGGGTCGTCTTTGAACTTCTCGCGCAGCTCCTGCATCTTCGGCGAGAGCGCGGCCATCCGGCGCATCGACTTGTTTGCCTTGGTCTGGAGCGGCCAGAGGATGAGCTTGATGATCGCGGTGAGGATGAGGATCGCGACCGCGTAGTTCCCGACGAACCGGTGGATCAGGTTCATCATGTTGAGCAGCGCCTGGCTGACCAACTTCCAGAGCCCGAAGTCCATGATCTCCGCTTCGTCGTGGGTGAGCTGGGCAAGGCGGTGGTAGAGCTTCGGCCCGACGTAGAGCTGAAATTTTTGGGTCGCGATTTGCCCGGGCGGAAGCGCAAACCCGGGCAGGCCGAGCGCGCCCTGGATGCCGTACTCCGGTTTGCCGTTCTCCTTCGTGGCCGACTCGAAACGCGTCGCCCAAACGTGCGTCGCCGGCTTGTCCAGCGGGGTGATGAGGGTGACGAAAAATTGGTTGCTCACGCCAACCCATTCGGCGTTCGCGAGCGGCTCGTCGTAGAACTGCATCGCCGGGCGTTTCTCTTTCCCGATGAAGGGATAATTCTGCGCGTCGAACCAGGCGACGTCGGTGTATTTCGCCTTGCCGTCGATGCACCAGGTGAGGCGGGTGTAGTTCGGGAGATCGTTGTGATGGATCGGCGCGGCCGAGCCAAGCGTGAGGAAGTAACCGGGATTCGTGTAAGCGGTCGAGCCGCTGTTTTGGAACGCAACCTCGAGCTCGGCGACGTAGTTATTCTTCTCGTTAGGCTGCCCACGCAGGGTGAAAATCTTCCGCAGGATGACGCCGCCCGGGAGCGTCCGCTGGAATTGCACGCTCCCTTTCGCGCCCGGAACGATCTGGAATTCCGCGAACTCCGGCGTCGCCGGTTTCTCGACGAGCGCGCCGATCGGCAGGCGCTCGGCCGCGTTCAGATGCAACGGCTTTCCGTCGGCGTCCTTGTTGTGCGGCAGGATCGCATCGGCGATGGCGCCGCCGCGATTTGTCAAGCGCAGTTGAAGATCGTCGTTCCGGAGCGGGACGGTCTGCTCCGCGAAAGTGGCCGGAGTCGGGCTCGCCGCAGGTTCGTTAGGCTGCGGGGTCGCCGCGGCCACCGCAGCGGGGGTCGTGCCCGGTGCACCCGTCGCGCTCGCGGTGGCGATAGGGGTGGGCGAGGCGAGGGTCCGCGCCGGCAAAGGCCGCGGATGTTGCAGAGTATAAAACTGCCAGCCGATGAGTCCGAGAACACAAAGGACGACGGCAATCCAGGCTTGGCGATCCATAAAACGAGCCGGCTGGCTTATTCACAAACGAGGCTGTGACCGTGCCTGTGCCGATGCCGACGCGGCGCCGGTACCGGGTCCTCCCCCTGCCCGCCCCAAGGCTGACAACGCCCGAGCCGTTTCAGCCCGAGCCAGCTCCCGCAAAGCGCGCCGTGCTTTTCCACCGCCTCCAAAAAGTATGCCGAACAGGTCGGATGAAAACGGCAGCCAACCGCCGGACCGCCGAGCACCGCGAGGAGCGGCGAAAGCGTCCATTGGTAGGCGCGGATGAGGAGACGAACGATAAAAACCATCGTGAGGGGCGTAAAATAGGGCGGCGCGCGCGGGGCGCAACCAAACATCCGGTCAAGCGTCGACGACCCGGCCGCGCTCGAGCAGGCGGAGCCATTCGGCCTCTAGTTCAGCGGAAGTCGCCCGGCCCGCCGGCGGTCGCGCCACGATCACCAGCCAGAGCCCGGGCCGCAAGGCGTGCTGATGTTTGCGCACGATCGCACGCAGGCGGCGGCGGACGCGGTTGCGCACGACAGCGCCGCCGACGCGTTTGGAAGTGACCAGTCCGATGCGGAAGGCCGGCTCGCCTCCGGGCTCAAGAATTCCGAGCAGAAGCAGTCCGCCGCGAACCGCGCGGCCCTCGGTCCGGACCCGCGCAAATTCACGGGTGTGCTTGAGTCGGCGCGCCGCCGGAAAACGCAGGGAAGGTCGGTCGGCGTCCGGGCTCATCTGGGCGCGAGTTTAGCACGCGCGGCAATCTTCTCTCGGGGTGATTGAACGACGCGCCCGCCTCCGCCCTCGCCGACGGGCTCGCCCCCGGCTGCCCTCCGGTGGCTTTCGCCGCACCCGATTCCCGCTCCGGTGCGAACTCGGGCTTTTGATCAGCGCTGGGGCGATGACCTTAGTTGCTGGTTGGTCTACGCGATTTGGAAAAGCCGCCGGCTAACGACTCCCAAGCAAGAACGAGAGCGTCCGCCGCTTTTTGTTAGGCCAGGGGTGGTCGGGCGAACGCTTCGCTTGCCCCGATCCCGAAACCGGGCAGACGAAGCGCCCGCCCTCCAATTTCCCACCGCCGGGGCGCCGATCACGGCTCGCTGCCCCAGACTCGCCTTTTGTAGGAGCCGCGGCCGGAGCTGAAGTGATACATCCGGTAGGCCATGGGGTTCTTCCGGTAATACTTCTGGTGATATTCTTCCGCTGGCCAGAACTTCCCCGCGGGCAGAATCACCGTCGCGATCGGCTTCTGGAAGCGGCCGGATTTGCCGAGTGCCTCCTTCGATTGCGTGGCCGCGGTTTGCTGCTCCGCCGAGCCGTAAAAGATGGCGCTGGTATACTGGGTTCCCACATCGAGAAACTGGCCGTCCACCTGCACCGGACTGATGTTATGCCAGAAGACATCGAGCAACTGCGCGTAGGAAATTCTGGCCGGGTCGTAAGTCACCTCGATCGCCTCACGATGACCAGTCTCTCCGGCTGAGACTTGCTGATAAGTCGGAGGTTCTTCTGACC
>JBPCRH010000310.1:0-5330 GCA_050997075.1 Chthoniobacterales bacterium | reverse complement strand
GCATCATCGTCTCTGCAGCACCTGCGACAACAACCTTATTACGATGCTCGACACCGAGAGCGGCAAAGTCGTCGGAACCGCGCCGGTCGGCGCGGGGCCGGACGGCGGCGCTTTCTCAGACAAGCTGCAGCTCGCATTTGCCTCCTGCGGTGAAGGCGTGACGACAATCGCGCACGAAGATGCGCCCGATAAACTAACCGTCGTGCAGACGCTCAAGACTGAGCGCGGCGCGCGCACGATGGCGCTCGATCCGAGTACGGACAAAATCTACCTCCCGACCGCGCAATACGAGCCGGCGCCGACGCCCGCGTCGGGCGCGCCCCGGCAGCGCCCGAAGATCGTGCCGAACACGTTCAAGCTCCTGGTCTACGGACTTACCGAATAGTCGAGGCAAACAAGAACTCGATTCACGCATAGCGCAGTCCTTCGATCGGGTCGAGCTGTGAAGCCTTCCGCGCCGGATAATAGCCGAAGCCGGTAGCCGATGATCTTCCCGGGGAAATGCCGACGGCCCTTTATCGATGAGAACAAAACTGTCAGGAGCTTCCTTCTAGCCATGAAAAATTCGCATCTATCCGCAGCCCTCTCCGTCGCGGCATTTCTTTGCTGGCAATCCCACGGGTTTGGCGCGTTGCCGCGACCGGATCACGTTGTGGTTGTCATCGAGGAAAACACAGATCTCGAAGGTCTCCTCGCTGACCGGAACACGCCGTTTATTCACTCCCTTATCGGCGACTCCGCGGGGAAACCTACCGGGGCGCTGTTCACGAGTTCCTACGGCATTGGGCATCCCAGCCAGCCTAACTATTTTGCGCTCTTCGCCGGCAACACTCTCGGGGTGACAACAAATGCACCTCCGTCGCAGAAGTTCGCCGCGGCGAATCTTGCCACCGCTCGCCGCCAAACACCTTAGTTTTCGCGCCTTCTCTCAATCGCTCGGCGGAGGTTGGCCCTATGCGCGGAGGCATAATCCCTGGCCGTATTTCCGCGACGGCAAAGCGTATCAGGCCAATACGACTGCTTTCCCGCACGCCGCCGCCGAATACAAGAAACTTCCGACGGTCTCCTTCGTCGTCCCAAATGATTACCATGATATGCACTCGGGCCCCCGCTCGGTGGCTGATGGATGGCTCCGCAACCTGGTTGCGCCTTACCTGCGCTGGGCCGAAACCCACAACAGCCTGCTCATTCTGACATGGGACGAATCACAGATCAGAAGCGTGAACGGCCGCATTCCGACCATCTTCAGCGGTCCGATGGTGCAGCCGGGGCGCTACGACGAACGCATCGACCACTATTCCATCCTACGAACGATCGAAGACTTCTACAAATTACCACACTTGGGCAGAACCGAACTGACGTCGCCAATTGCCGACGTTTGGATAGCCACTCCTCTTCGTTGAGGGAGAGACGACCGGATGTCCGACGGATGCCAGGTCCTCTCATCCTGGGCCGTGGCGTGCCCGTTATTTCGACGGCCCGTAAACGAAGAGCTTGAAGGTGTTCGGCACAATCTTCGGTCTCTGCCGTTCCACTCCGGGCGACGGAGTCGGCGTTGGTCCGCTGCCCCGCGATGCAGGGGATATTAGTGGTTTGCAGTCAACTCGCCTTTCTTTGCTCTGGCAATTCGAATGACCAATACCGACTACGGAGACGAGAGAATTGAGTAAGTTAAACTGAGCGATCGACTAAGACAGCGCTCGGATAGATGCATGGATAAAGGGTACAACGTGCCCGATCATATCCCAACCGAGGATGCCGTACAGAGCCAGCAAAGAGCTAGAAGCTGTCCGGTAAGTCTTTCGCGAAGTGTCAACATAATCACAGTTAGGGATGTTTATATCTAATGAGCAGTGGGAGCTCTTTGGTCCTAGCCTAAAGATAGAAAAGGAGAATCCGCTCGCTACTACGATGTCAACAAGGGTGCGTAACGCATTTTTCTCCCCTATGAGACCCTTCTTCAATTACAAGCTGCCTTCGCGGATCGAGCGCATCCGATAGACCAGGCCTTCGCTGGTCCTTCTTACCTGTTCGTACTTTTTCAACAGCAAACTCGCCAGTATGGGAAAATCACGCACTGGATACTGCGCGTTGCCGGTGTTTTGAACGTCCACGATGTAAGCGGGCGGGTGCTTCGCGAAATCTTGTTGCAAGGTGCTCCAGGCGCCGGGCACGATCCACTTCCGCGTATCAACGCCGGGCAGGGGCCCGCCAAAGACGTAGCCGGTTAGCGGAAAGGTCGCAATGTAGCGAGAGGCTGGCCGGCGACGGGCCTCGAGATAAATCGCTGGATCCTGGCCCCAGACGAATATTCGGTCGGCGGGAGCGGAATGTTCGCGGAGATATCGTCCCGCCTGTGACGATGCCGACCGTGAAGCCAATCCGACCAGGTGTAAGATGAAAAATGCTACAACCGTGAGCGCAAGCCAGGCTTGTGTGATTCGCGGTCGCATCAGCCAATGCCGCGGCGCCGCCTTTCCCGACCAGAGCCGGGCAAAATACGGTGCCGCCAGGAGGGCGAGCGGCGGGATCAACTGGATATAGTAATGGGGGTAGAAACGCGCACCGGCTGATGCGCCAATAGCGGACGCGACTGACAAGCAGAGGAGCGCCGTCCGCTCAGCATGTTTTTCCGCCCAAACACCTCGACGGTCTCGATACGCCAGCGCCGCACCGATGAGCAGCGGCAGGCATTCCCCGACAAATATCAGTGTAAACCGGATTCCTCGGTCCCAAAAGATGTGCGGGATCGAGTGGTTGGTCACCGACCAGTAGAACGCATCAGCGAGGACGCCTTGCTCCCGCAGCACGAGCGCCACCACACTTAGGATTCCGAAGAAGCCAGCCGTAAGGGTGGCGGCGTGAATGAGCGATGTTGTCCAAGTTAATCCACGGCTTGTCCGGTAGCTCGGGAGGAGCAGATAGAGTCCCAGTGGCACAGCCGCGATGGCTGCCGGCTGTTTGAGCAAAAATGCCGCGCCGAGGAGCGCTCCCGCCAGGAGAAGTTCTGGTCGCAGCGGCGAGGAGCTGCGTCGAAACCCGATCGCCCATGCCCAGACGATGGGAAGATTCATCAGCATCTCTCCATTGAACGCCAGATTCTTCCACGTTCCCCACGGTTGAAAGACGCTGTAGAGCAACGCCGCGATCAACCCGGTCTGGCGATCGAAGATCTGTCTGCCGATGACGTAAAGCCCGGCCATCGTGCCTAGTGTCCAGAAGAGGGCGACGATATGAAGCGCTCGCCAGTTGTACTTTCCAACGACCTCGAATACAGCCGCATAAGTCCAGAAGAGAAGCGGCGGCTTTCGCTCCACCGCGTCCACGTAGGGTCTGCCGCCGTCGACGATCTCGTTCGCCACTACGGAATAGACGGCCTCGTCATCGATCGGCGCCGGATGCAGCAGCGAGGGCAGACGTGTTACGATCGTAAGTATTACGATCGCCAACGCGGCCAATTCGAATCTACCCGAACTACGACTCATCTGCGGCGCTTCTCCAAGACAAAGCAGGCCGGTGTCGGGAGCGAGAATGCACTGCCTCGCCCACGACCTCCGGAAACATTTGCGCAAATTGCGTGGGCGAAATAGGTCTGGCCAGTCTTTTGTTTGGCAGGATTAAGAACTTCCGACGCCGAGCATATGCGAGGCAATCAATGCCCTCGTATTCTTTTACGAATGTCGCCAGCGCCTCAAGGGCGCCTTGAATCTCTTCAATTAATGCGTTACCCAAGCCCCGCAGGCCCGAGATCCCGAACTTCGCCCGGTCAGTCAGGTTGCCGATGGACCGGATACCAGCCCCCTCAAGCGCGGTGATAGCTCGGGTCCCCAAAATGTACTGACCCCAGCGTGCCACGGCGCATTGGATCGTGCAGCCGCCCGATGAGGATTCGCGGCTGAGTAGTCCCAGTTTGCGACCTCCAGGCTTCCAAATCACGGCGAGTTTGGAACTCTGGAAGATCTCGGCGGGGACAATTCGACCGCGAGGCCGGAACCGGCGTTTCCCCAATCCCGCTCCGCTTCAGATCGTGCTGCCGCTCCACTTGAGTTTCTGGCGGACGACGTGGAAGAACGAGACGCCGGCCAGCACGGCCAACGGCAGCCTCTTCGCGGCTTTACGGATGCGAACGGTCTGGCCGAATTCGAGGTTCGTCGGGCTGCGGCCGTCGACGGTCAGGTAAACCGGATGGTCTGGCTCGCTCGCTTCCACTTCGATCGTCGAGCTGTCTTCCACGATGACGGAGCGATTCGTGAGGACGTGCGGGCAGATCGGTGTGATCACGAAGACGCCGGATTGCGGTGCGAGAATCGGCCCGCCGGCGGATAAGGAATAGGCCGTCGAGCCGGTCGGCGTGGCGATGACCAGGCCGTCGGCATTGTATTCCGTGAGCGGCTCGCCATTCACCCGCGTCCGCAGGCGGATGAGACGCGAGATCTCGCCGCGGCTGATGACGACGTCGTTTAACCCGATCGCTTCCTCGCGCCAGGCGCCTTCGCGACCGACCTCGACGCAAAGGAGCGCGCGTTCGCTGTAGGAGTATTCCCCTTTGACGATTGCGTCGACGGCCTCCTGCGCGGCGGACGAATTGAGGCAGGTCAGGAAACCGAGTGAGCCGATGTTGATGCCGAAAACGGGCTTCATCTCGTCGCTGAGGCGGCTGACGACGTTGAGAATTGTGCCATCGCCGCCGAGGACGACCAGGAGATCGGTTTCGTGGCCAAGTTGCCTCACATCCCGGCCGGATCCCGCGCCGATCAACTGCGCGGTCGCGTCCTCAAGCCGAACACCGACGCCGGCGCGTTCGAATTCGGTCTGGAGGTGCCGGACCAGATCGGCGGCGCCGGGCTTCCCGGTATGAGCAATCAGGCCGACGGTTTTTGGAGGCATATAAAGAATTCCTGGTTCCCGTCGGTACCGGTAATCGTAGAGGGAAAGAGGCCCCCCACCCGTGCGCCGAGCGTGGCCGAAAAGGCGACGATTTTCTCCTGCGCCTTCGCGTGCAACTCGGGTTCGCGGACGATGCCGCCGCGGCTCACGTCGGCACGAGCGAGCTCGAACTGCGGTTTGATCAGGGCCAGGATCACACCGTCTGGAGTTAGCAATTCGAAGGCATTGGGCAAGATCAAAGTCAACGAGATGAAGGAAACATCGATCACGCAGAGCTCGATCGGCTCCGAGATCTGCTCCCGGGAAAGGTGGCGCGCGTTTAGTTTCTCGAAGGTCACAACGCGTGGGTCATCGCGGATTTTCCAGGCAAGCTGGCCATGGCCGACGTCGACGGCGAAGACCTTGCGGGCGCCATTCTGGAGGAGGCAATCGGTGAATCCGCC
>JBPCRH010000436.1:0-3369 GCA_050997075.1 Chthoniobacterales bacterium | reverse complement strand
TGAGGTCAGGTAGTTCGTTTGCAGCTGGGTCATCCAATTCGACGGCGGCAGGAAGTAAACGCCGTCGTGATCGTTCAAATATGTCTGCGTCGCGATGCCAATCTGGCGAAGGTTGTTCAGGTCGGCCGTGGCCCGCGCACGTTCCTGCACGCTGTTGAAAACCGGGAGCGCGATCGCGGCGAGAATCGCGATGATCGTGATCACGACGAGAAGCTCGATCAGGGTGAAAGCGGACACGGATCTTCGCGGTCTCGGCAGGTGCATCGGCGGCACGTTAGCATCCCCGCACCCGTGAGCGTTAGCGAAATTCGCTGCCGAGCGCAGACTTGCTTAAGCGCGCCATTTTGGTCTTATAAGTGTATGTCTGACCCCGCCGATCCGATCGATCCTGTTGCTCCCGGCCCCATGCCGGGCGCCAGCAATGGGACGCCGCCGCATCCGACCTCGACCGGTCTGCCCTCGAACGTCGCGGCCGCACTCGCCTGCTTCCCGCTCGTCGGCGGAATCATTTTTTTCATCCTCGAAAAGCGCGATAGCTTCGTCCGTTTCTACGCGATGCAGTCGATTATCTTCGGCGCGATGGGCCTGCTTTTCTGGCTCGTCTGGAGTATTTTCTTTGCCATCCTCGCGCACATTCCGGCGATCGGCGTGATCTTTGCCGTCATCCTCTGGCTCGTCTGGGCGGTGGTCAGCCTGGCTGCGCTGCTCATCCTCATCATCGCGATCGTGAAAGCCTTCAGCGGGGTGCGCTGGGACATTCCCTGGATCGGACCGATGGCGCGCCGGCAGGTCGACCCGTCGGCGCTGTAGACGTCGCCCTCTGTGCGACGCGGGTGTGGGCTCCGAATTGCCGCCACGCTGCACTCGCGCTTCGCAGAGCGAAGCGTCTACAGCGGAATGCTTTTCGCTACGCGAGCAGCTTCACCACGACCTGGTTCAGGATCAGCTCGTGATCGAGCTGGGAGGTGACGATCTGCACATTCGCGGTGAGGCAGGCTTCCATCCCGCGGATCAACTGCTCGGTCTGGAAACGCCCGGCGTGCACCGCCGCGATGCCGAGGGCGAAGCCGTTGATTGAGCCATCTTTTTGGCGCGGAAGATGCGCGGTCGCCTCGGCCGAGAGGCGGTTAATGACGGAGACGAAACGGAAGGCCTCGCTCGGCCGCGGGATTTTGTGGCGCTCCATCAGGTCCTTCGCGAGGAGAAGATTGCGCACGGTCGGGAGAACCGCGACGAGAAGAATGCCAATGACCGATTCGCCCTGGTCGAGCAGCCGCAGAACGAGGGTGAGCGCGTGCTCGAGCCGGCGCGCGGCCAGCGCGTTCCCGAGCTCGAAGATGACTCCGGCACGCGAGAGCGGCACGAGCGTACGCACTTCCTCGAGGGTGACGCGGCGCTGATCGGGACCGAGGTAGAGATCGATCTTCTCGAGTTCGTTGCCGATGACGCGCCGGTCGCCGCCGGTAAGAAGGACGAAGAGGTCGAGCGCTTCGGGTTCGAACTGCAACTGGAGCGGCCGGCCTAACGACTGCACGAGGTCGGTCGCGGCCTCTTCCCAGCCGTCGCGCTTGGAGTCGAGCTTTTCGAAGACGTGGAGCTCGGCGCGTTTCGCGAGCGTTTTGTAAAAGGTCCGGCGCTTGTCCACTTCCGGCGCGCTCAGGAGAAACTTCACTTCGTCCGAGCCGAAATCGCTTTGAATGACGGCGGCCAATTCCTCGAGCGCATCCTGCACCGCGGCGGAGCGACCGAGCACCGAGTCGGCGAGGAAGTTGGCGTTTTTCATCCAGACGAGTTTGCCGCCAAAGAAGGGCAAGGTCTGGAGCGCCTCGATCGTCGCGCGAATGCGGATCGCGGCCTGGTCGGCGTTATCGGCACAACCGTCGATGATCTCGATCCCGAAATCGCCCGCGTCCGCCGGCGCGAGCTGGGCCGCCAATTCCGTCGCGGTCGCTTTCACGTTGCTCTCATCCGAGCCGACGACCGCGTAGATCGGCGCGTTTTTTGTGGGCGCCGTTTTTGCTTTCGCTTTCATCAGCGGGTGAAACGGCTGAAGCGTTTTTCGAAGTCGTTCATGTCACTAAAATCGGCGCCGTATATCTCAGCGAGCGCGGTTGTCGCAGGCTCGCCCGCGAGCAGGCGATCGACAAACTTCGGGAAGAGCTCGTGCGGATATTTGTTGTAAAGGTAGCGCACAAATTTCTCGCTCGTCTCGTAGAGCGGCCAGATCGCGTCGAGCTCTCCCGGATAGCGCTGCGTTGCGAACAAATCGGCGACGGTCATCTTCGCATAATGTAATTTTCGCTGGGTCGATTGCGGCTGTCGCGAATGCCGCGCGGCGAGGCTCGCGTCCGCCATGTATTCGGCGAAGCCTTCGTTCAGCCAGACTGGCCAATGCCGAGGATAAATCCGCGCCACGACCGCGTGGGTCGTCTCGTGCGCGAGCGTTTGCGAATCGAAGCCGCCGCCGCCCGCGCGGACGTTCAGGAAAAGATCGTCGCGCATCGCGAAGCTGTGCGCCCAGGGCGCGGCATGGGTTGAGGCGAGGAACTTCTGCCATTCCTTTTCATCCGCGAAGACGTAAACGTGCGACTTTTTCGTGTAGTCCGCCTTCGCCGCGCCTAACGACTGCGCGACGTACCAAAGATCGAACTCGATCTCGCGCGCGATCTGGAGCGCGTCGCTCAACCCGCGGTAATGGAAGATGAAATTCTCCGTCTCGCCGTGGTGCCATTGTTGCGGACGAAGGGCGAGCGCGGTCTGGCCGTCGTGGCTGATCTCGTGGTTGGCCAGTTCTTCCCATCGTTCTTGGCGCAGCGACACATCATAAGGCGGCGGAGTCGAGCTCGCGCTCGGCGCAGAATGCGGCGAAGGCGAAGCGAAGATCGCCGCACCCGCGGGGGAGCGGCTCGGGAAGGGCCAGTCGCGATCTTGGGGCGCGGCGCTTGCGCACGAAGCAAGGAGAACAAAAAAAAGGACCGGCGCGCGCTTCATGAGAAAGCGCCCAACTTAATTCCGAGCGCGGGAAGTGTCGAACCGCCCCGCCCACCTCAGAGGAGTTCGCGCGCGAGCTGCCGGAAAAGCCAGCGCTTTTCCATCCGCAATAACGGCAACGTGATTCGATTAGCCCAGCCGCCGCCGAGCCCCTCACCGCGAGCAGCGGCTCGCTCCTGCGCCGCAATTTCCACCTTTCCCTGTTGCATCGTCATCGCGACGGCAGTTCGCTGCAGCTCGAAAAGCAACGCGGTGAGCGCGAACGGCTTCGGTTTGAGGGCCGCATCGCCAGCCTTCTGCAGATAGCTCCCCTCGAACACGCTGATGCCTTGTCGGATTAGCTCAGCGCGTCGATCGAACGGCCGTCGCAATTTAAAC
>JBPCRH010000344.1:0-3115 GCA_050997075.1 Chthoniobacterales bacterium | reverse complement strand
GAAGTGGAGAGATGCCGCATCCGGCCGAGTAAGAGCGCGATCAGGTTCAGGACCACCAACTGGGAAGTGAAAGACTTCGTCGCGGCGACGCCGATCTCCGGCCCGGCGTGCATGTAGACGCCGCCGTCGCTCTCCCGCGCAATCGTGCTCGCGACGTTGTTGCAAATGCCGAGGGTGCGATAGCCCTTGCGCTGGCTCTCGCGCAAGGCGCCTAACGTGTCCGCGGTCTCCCCGCTCTGGCTGATCGCAAAGACGAGCGTGTCCCGGGCCATTGGCGTGTTGCGATGACGAAACTCGCTCGCGAACTCCACTTCGGTCGGGATCTGCGCAACCTGTTCGATTAAATATTCGCCGACCATTCCGGCATGGAGCGCAGTCCCACAACCGGTTAACACAATCCGCCCGACATCGCGCAATTCCGCCGTGGTCATGTTCAGGCCGCCGAGCTTGGCGGTGCATTCTTCGACGCTCAAACGCCCGCGCAAGGCATCGCGCACCGACCCGGGCTGCTCGAAGATTTCCTTCAGCATGTAGTGCGGGTAATCGCCCTTCTTGATGTCCTCGGCGGTGAATTCGACCCGGCTGATCGCGCGATCGCCGGTCTCGCCCGCGAGCGAGCTGATTTCGAATTTATCGCGCTCGACCGCGACGAGATCGAAGTCGTTGAGGTAAACGGCGTCGCGGGTGTGCGCGACGATCGCGCTCACGTCGCTCGCGAGGAAGTTCTCGTCTTTCCCCACGCCGAGCACGAGCGGGCTCCCGCGCCGCGCGCCGATGATGAAATCGGGAATATCGCTGTGCACAATCGCGATGCCGTAAGTGCCGATGACTTTTTGCAGCGCCTTGCGCAGCGCTTCGACGAGGAGTGCCTTGTGGCGCTGGGGATCCAGCACGCCCTTCGCGGAATCGTCGTAAAGTTTCCCGACGAGATGCGCGAGCACTTCGCTATCGGTCTCGGATTCGAAATGGTGCTCGCTGTCCTGCAGCAGTTCCTCGCGGATTTGCTGGTAATTTTCGATCACGCCGTTGTGCACGAGCGCTAGTTTGCCGCTCTCATCGAAATGCGGATGCGCGTTTTGATCGGTCGGTTTGCCGTGGGTCGCCCAGCGGGTGTGGCTGATGCCGTAATGCCCCGCAGCCGGATTTTCCGATATGAGTTTGGAGAGACCGGCGATGCGGCCGGCGCACTTGCGCGTTTCGATGTGGTCGCCATCGACGATCGCCACCCCAGCCGAGTCGTAACCGCGGTATTCCAGCCGGCGCAATCCATCCAGGAGGATGGGAGCCGCTTCCGCGCGACCGACGTATCCGACGATGCCACACATAAATCAGGCGCAGCGTGACATCAGCATCCTCGTGACGCAAGGGAAGCAGCCTGCAATGGATGGACGCGGCAGCGGGGGCCCGGGCAGCCACCTAACGAATGGTCATCCCGAGCGGAGCGCAGCGTAGCGGAACGAAGTCGAGAGATCCCGATGAGCTTCTGTGTCGCGATGCCACGGGCGAAGCTGGTTCCGGCGTGACTACACGGCAACCCACCGGGATCCCTCGACTGCGCTGCGCTCCGCTCGGGATGACCGGCGTTTGACGGCGGGCCAGTCGTTTAGCGGCCCCCCGGCGCGATACGGCTCGCCAAATTGTTTCATGCGATTCACTTTGTCTCCTACCATGGCGCAATCTCCGTCCCTTCCACCAGGCACCACGCAGAAAACCCTCAGCATCATCATGGGCGGCGGCGCCGGCACGCGCCTCTTTCCCCTCACGAAGGACCGCTCCAAACCCGCCGTCCCGCTCGGCGGAAAATATCGGCTGGTCGACATCCCGATCAGCAACTGCCTCAACTCCGGGCTGCGCTCGATTTACCTCCTCACCCAGTTCAACAGCATGTCGCTCCACCGCCATATCCAGGCGAGCTACAAGTTCGATAATTTCTCGCGCAGCTTCGTCGACATCCTCGCGGCGCAGCAGACTCCGGAGGGCTCGCAGTGGTATCAGGGCACGGCCGACGCCGTCCGTCAGAACCTGCGTTACTTCCTCGAGCAGCCGTACGAATATTTCCTTATCCTGAGCGGCGATCAGCTTTACCGGATGGATTTCCGCGTCCTCCTGCATCAGCACATCCGCTCCGGCGCCGACATCACCCTCGCGACGACGCCGGTGAAACGGGAAGCCGCCTCGAGCTTTGGGCTCATGCTCAGCGGGCCCGACCGGCGGGTCACGCGCTTCATCGAGAAACCGAAAGACCCGGCGGTGCAGGATGAGTTCAAGCTCAATCGCGAGCTGCTGGAGTCGATCGGGAGCGATCCGGAGGAGGAGCTTTTCCAGGCCTCTATGGGCATCTACGTCTTCAATCGCCAGGTCCTGATCGATTGCCTCGATAGCGATCTCGACGATTTCGGGAAGCACGTCATCCCGCAGGCGATCGACGAGCGCCATGTGAACGTCTTCATCTTCAAGGGCTACTGGGAAGATATCGGAACGATCCGCGCTTTTTACGAAGCGAATCTCGACCTGACCGATCCGGAGCCGAACTACAGCTTCTTCGATGCGCAGTCGCCAATTTATACGCATCCGCGCTTTTTGCCGGGCAGTAAAATCAACGGCGCGACATTGCGGCAGGCGATCATTTCCGACGGCTGCATCATCTCCGACGCGCACATCGAACGGAGCGTGATCGGCGTCCGCAGCATCATCCGAAGCGGCGCGACGATTCGCAACAGCGTGATCATGGGCGGCGACCATTTTGAGACCGGTGCGCAACCTTCGCACGCCGGCATGCCGCCGATCGGAATCGGGCGCAATTGCGTGATCGACCGCGCGATCATCGACAAAAACGCGCGGATCGGGGACGGCGTTGTCATCACCCCGGAGGGAAAACCGAACGACGTCGATGCGGAGAATTATTATATCCGCGACGGGATCGTCGTGGTGCCGAAGGACGCGGTCATCCCGGCCGGGTTCTGGATCTGATGCGGCGAAGCGGAGCGCGGTTTGCGTTGTCTCTGGCGCACGATCGACTGATCGATTGGGGCGGGTTTTTAGACGGGATTAACAGGATTAAAAAGGGAAGCGAGGTGGGCCTCTTCCCAATCCTGTTAATCATGTAAATCCTGTC
>JBPCRH010000342.1:0-5137 GCA_050997075.1 Chthoniobacterales bacterium | reverse complement strand
GAACACCACGCCCTACGGCCAGGAGATCGAAGACAACCGGCTCCAGCGCATCTGGCAGGAGCTGAATGTTTCGAGCGATTTTGCGGCGCGCCAGGAAGAGCTGCGGCAGTGGAACGCCGCTCAGCCTCACAAGAAGCGCGGGCTCGCGATGACGCCGGTGAAGTTCGGGATTTCCTTCACCACCACGCATCTCAACCAGGCGGGCGCGCTCGTTCTGCTCTACCAGGACGGCACGGCGCAGATTAATCACGACGGGACCGAGATGGGCCAGGGCGTTAACAGCAACATCGCTGCGATCGCAGCGCGCGGACTTGGCCTAACGATGGATCGGGTGCGGGTGATGGCGACGCGGACCGACAAGGTGCCGAACACTTCCGCGACCGCGGCCTCCTGCGGGACCGACTTGAACGGCGCCGCGGTGAAGGATGCCTGCGACACTTTGCGCGCGCGGCTGTTGCCGATTGCAGAGGAAATGTTGAGCGAAAAATGCGGACGCGCGGTGCCGGTAGATCAAATTATTTTCAACGCCAACATGGTTCTGCCCGCGGACGAGCCATCGTTAGGCGTGACCTTCGCGGAGCTGCTCCAGCGCGCTTATTTTGCGCGAACCAGCCTGAGCGCGACCGGTTTTTACAAGACGCCGGAGATTCACTACGATCGCGAAACCGGACGCGGGAAACCGTTCCATTATTTCGCGGTCGGGGCGGCGGTGAGCGAGGTGGAAGTGGACGGTTTTACCGGGATGATGCACCTCCGGCGCGTCGATATATTGCACGATGCCGGCGATCCGGTGAACGTGGGGATCGCGCGCGGACAGGTGGAAGGCGGGTTTGTGCAGGGCGCCGGCTGGCTCACGATGGAGGAACTGGTCTGGGATGCGGAGGGGCGGCTGCGGACGCACTCGCCGGACACTTACAAAATCCCGGCGGTCGGCGATACGCCGGATGTTTTCAACGTCGCGTTTTTGGGCGAGGCGACGCAGCCGAACGTCATCCACGGGAGCAAGGCGGTGGGCGAGCCGCCGCTCATGCTCGCGCTCTCGGTGCGGGAGGCGATTCGCGATGCGGTGGCGGCTTTTGGGAAGGCCGGTGGTCAGGTGGCGCTCGCTTCGCCCGCGACTTGCGAGGCGATTTTTGATGCGATCAATGGCCGGGTGAACGCGCCGCCGGAACCGGAAGCAACGCCGGAGCATGCGCTGGCGGAAAGGGTGCTGAGCTAGCTTGGCGAGCGAGCGCTTCTCCTTTGTCATGTTGAGCGCAGCGAAACATCTCTGACTCTTCTGGTAAACGACGCGTGAAAAAGTCAGAGATCCTTCGCCTTTGCTCAGGATGACAAACAAAAAAAGCGGTCGATGAAATGAGGGACCTTCAAGAAAAACTGCGGGTCGCGCGTGGGGAAGAGCCGGCTGAAGTCGTTTTCAAAAACGCGCGGCTCGTCAACGTCCTCAGCGCGGAGATTTACCTGACGAACGTCGCGGTGGACGACGGCCGCGTCGTTGGTCTCGGCGACTACGAAGGGCGCGAAACAATCGACCTCGACGGCGCCTTCCTCGCGCCGAGCCTGATCGACGGTCATTTCCACGTCGAGAGCACGATGCTGACGATTCCGGAGTTCGTTAGGGCAGCGGTCCCGCACGGGACCGGCGCGATGGTTATCGACCCGCACGAATACGCCAACGTCCTCGGGCTCGAGGGGATTCGGTATGTGCTCGCATCGAGCAAGAACCTGCCGATCGACTTTTTCATCATGCTGCCGTCGTGCGTGCCGGCGACGCACCTGGAAACGAGTGGGGCGCATTTTACCGCAGACGATCTCGCGCTCCTGATCGCCGACGAGCGCATCGCCGGAGTCGCGGAGCTGATGAATTACCCGGGCGTTTTTCTGGGAATGGAAAGCGAGCTGGCGAAAATCCGCGCCGGCAAAGGGAAGGCGATCGACGGTCATGCGCCGGGTTTGCGCGGGAAAAACCTTAACGCTTACGCGCTCGCCGGGATTCGCTCCGACCACGAGAGCACCGAGCTGGAGGAGGCGCGCGAGAAGCTGCGGCTCGGCATGCACCTGCTCGTGCGTGAAGGAAGCACCGAGCGAAATCTCGAGCACATCATCGGCATGGTGACGCCGCAGAATTCGGCCAACTGCTCCTTCGCGACGGACGACAAACTCGCCGGTGATCTCGTCCACGAAGAGCATCTCGATCACTCGATCTGGCGCGCAATTGAGCTGGGGTTGGCGCCGATGACAGCGGTGCGGATGGGCTCGACCAACCCCGCGCGGCATTACTGCCTGCGCAATCACGGCGCGATCGCACCGCGCTTCTGGGCGGACTTTATCGTCCTGGACGACCTAGAGAAGTTCGTCGTTAGGCAGGTTTACAAAAAAGGGAAACTGGTGGCGGAGAAGGGCCGTTACCTCGGCGCCCGGCCCGCGGAAATTCCGCAGCCGCGGAGCACGATGAACGTGCGCTACAACGCGCCCGCCGATTTCGAGGTCGCGGCCGACGGTGACCGCACGATCAAGGTAATCGAGATCGTGCCGAACCAGATCGTGACGAACGCAGCGCACGAGAAACCGAAGATCGAAAATGGCCGGGTCGTCTCCGATCCGGAGCGCGACATCCTCAAACTCGTCGTGCTCGAGCGGCATCGCGCGACCGGAAATGTCGGCGTGGGATTCGTTCGGGGATTCGGTCTGGAACGCGGCGCGCTCGGATCCACGGTGGCGCACGATGCGCATAACATCGTCGTCGTCGGGACGAACGACCGCGACATCATCGCCACGGTGCGCGCGCTGGAAGCGTTGCGCGGCGGGCAGGTGGCGGTCGCGGAGGGCGAGGTGCTGGCGGAGTTGCCGCTCCCGATTGCAGGCTTGGTTTCGGATCAAGCGCTGGAGATCGTGATCGAGAAAATCGCCGCGCTCAACGCGGCCGCGAAGTCGTTAGGCTGCGCACTCCCGGCGCCGTTCATGTCGCTCTCGTTTCTCAGCCTGTCGCCGATTCCGGCGTTAAAATTGACCGACCAGGGCCTGGTCGACGCGACGCGGCTGGAGTTGACCAGCCTCTTTGCGGAGACCTAAAAGGCGTTTCGCCGCGAAACGTCCCCCCGCTGTCGATTCCCGATCAAGGAGACCGCTGACGTCGCAGATACTCCTCCCGGAATTGCTCCAGCCGGCGCAGATCGCTCCAGTCTTTTTCGCGGCCGGTCGCGCGTTTGCTCGCGATGATGTCGTCCAGCGCGGCGACGGGAAAGCGGCCGCCGGCAAGCACCGACCGCTTTTTCGCCGCGGCGAAACTATCGATTCCATCGGGCGCGTGGATCAGATCGAGCGCAAACGGGCCCTTCTTCATGAGCACGATCTCGCTGCCGCTGAAGATGGAAACGGTGAGGGCCGGGTCGAGTGTAAAACCAAGATGCGCGAGCGCGCGGAGGACGCGCTCGGCATTCTCGCGGGAGCGGGGCAGGAATATATCCACGTCCTGGGTGCTCTCGGGATAGCCGAGCAGGATCGCGCCGCTCCTGCCGATGAAGAGGTAATCGACGCCTTCACGCCCGAAAGCCGCGGCGAGCTCTTCCGCCTGGCTGGGGGTGAATTTACTTTCCGGCATGGCCTAACGAATCGCCCGCGACGAACGGCCTGTAGCCGAGATAAGCGGGGAGCTCGCGCGCGCACCATTCGCGGTATTCCGACATTGTGGCAAAAGCGCGGCCATCGAGGTCATCGAGGACGGGTTTGTGGACGTGGCAGAAGCCGTATTTGATGCGGGTGAGAACGTCGCGCTGCAGTTGCGCGCGGCATTGCGCGCGCCAGGCTTGTTCCTCGTCGAGCCGCATGCGGGAGGATAGCACTCGCGGCCGGGGCTGTCGTTAGGCTAACGTTTTGGCGGCGACAGTTTCCCAAGCTTCGACGTCGGCGCGCGTGGCGACTTCGGCCGGGCAACGGATCGCGGCGACGGCGTTGAAAGTGACGGACGGAAAGGGAAGCGAGAGACCGGCGGCGAGGTCGCTTTTGATCGGGTCAGAAAGTTGGCGGTAAAGCAGGCTGACGTGCGGAGCGTAGCCGGCGGCCTCCATGCCTAACGAGTAGCGCAGTTGCACGAGCGGAGGAGTCGGCTGGAAACGGACGAAGAGCGTTTTCGTGAAGCTGGCGGAAGTGTCGAGACCGAGGATCGCCAGGGTGATGGGGCCGGCGTTTACCTGGAGCAATTGCGCGGGCGTGCCAGAGCCAAGGGTCAGGTGTGGCTCGAAGAGCGGGGCATCGTATTCCGTGGCGAGACGGATGATGGTTTCATGAAAGAAGGTGCGCGCGGGTTCGGCCGGGACGAGCCAGAGGATGGTTTGTGAGGACGTTGCCATTCAGGTGAGGAAGTCAGAGATCCTTCTCCCGCGGCTGCGGGCTCAGGATGAAGGAGCGCGGGATGACGGTCGCACGGAGAGACGAAACCCGCGCGGAGTGACAGGCGCGCGGGAGAGACTAGCGTCCGGGATGCCGACGAACGTTTTAGGGACCGATCTGCGCGCCTGTTGCAGTGAGCCGGCAACGGGATTTTATCGCGATGGCTACTGCCGCACCGGGCCGGAAGATGTAGGACTGCACACCGTCTGCGCGGAGATGACGCGCGACTTCCTCGATTACGCGGTGCTCATGGGCAACGACCTCGTGACCCCGCATCCGGAATGGGGTTTTGCCGGGTTAAAGCCGGGCGACCGCTGGTGCATCTGCGTCTCGCGCTGGGCGCAGGCGTTGCAACGCGGCGTCGCTCCGCCGGTCGATCTTGAGGCGACACATAGCTCCGCGCTCGAGTTTGTGGACCTGGAAGACCTGAAAGCCCACGCGCTGGGCTAGACGGGCCGGTGACTTGTCATCCCGAGCGGAGCCGAGGGATCCCGTGGCGCTGCTGGGAAGGCTCGGCGCGAATCTTCTCAGCAACCCGGCGGGATCCCTCGGCTTCGATCGGAATGACGGTAGCTGGCGTATTCCCCAGCCTTCCCGCTCGTTAGGCGGCGGGGTGGAGGTGCCGCTCGATGCTTTCCGCGAGGCGCTCCGGTGTCACCGGTTTCGAGATGAACGGGTAACCGCCGAGAAGGGCCTGCGCCGCCTTCTCTTTTTGGGTCACGATCGCGGTCAGGAAAACGATCGGCAC
>JBPCRH010000330.1:0-3673 GCA_050997075.1 Chthoniobacterales bacterium | reverse complement strand
GGGCGGAACAAGGTGGGGGCTTTCGCCCGTGGTTTCGTTGGGTCGGCCCAACCGGATGGGGTGTGGCGCCGCGCAGCTCGCGCTCGAGAGCGGACTCTCCCCCGAGGAATTGCGCCGCATGGTCATCACCCCTGGAGGCACTACCGCGGCCGGCCTGGCCGTGATGGAGGAACGGCGCAGCGCCGAAGGCATCAGCGCTGCCGTAACCGCGGCCGCCGCGCGCGCGAAAGACCTCGCGCCGCCCGGCTAAGCCAGGTTCGCCCTCACGATCCCGCAAATTGTAGAGGCGGCCGTGTCGGCCGCAAACGCTTGGCCTAGGATTCCACGCGCAAGCGACGTTCCTGCGGGCGATACGCCCGCCGCTACACCAACGCGCCAAACCTTGGAGGACGTTATAAAGGGTCGGGTCATCCCGAGCGCAGCCGAGGGATCACGTGGGGTTTCCTTCAAGCACTCGCAGCAAATCCTCCCGGCCATTTCTCTGAATCCCGGAGCGAAAGCTTCAAGTTCGCTCCACGGGATTCCTCGGCTGCGCTGCGCTCCGCTCGGAATGACCGAGTTTTTTGCCGCCCCCTAAGGCTGGCTCAAGTCGTAAACCTCGACCAGCCCGATGCCGGTGGCGCCGTTTACCCCGCTCACGATCACCGTGTAGTTACCCGGATTGAGCGTCGCCTGGAGCACGGATTCCTTCGCCTGCGGCGGCGCGAAACCTTCGGCATGGATCGCCGCGGCATCCGGGCCATCCGCCCAGTTGTTATTCGATTGCAGGAGCGTGCCGTTGCCGTCGCGCAACTCGAGCGTCGGATCCGTCAGCGCGTTCGCCACGCCTAACGACGGCCCGAGTGCCCGCACGACCACCGGCTTCGGGTCGGTCCCGCCGATGATAAAACCACCGATGAGCACCTTGTCCCCGGTCAGCACCTGCCCGCGGGTCGAGATGTTCCCGGCGCGTCCGGCCGTCGTATGCAGGTCGTAGAGTTCGAACAGGGCGATCCCCGGATCTGACGTATGGGTCGCGTCGGTATAACCCTCGACCACGGCCGTGTATTCGCCCGGTGCGAGAGTGAGCATGACCGCGGATTCGATCGTGTTCGGCGGATCGAGATGATAGCTCGCGAGCGTCGCCGCCTTCGGTGAGGAGGTCCAATCGTCGCTCTTCGCGATCTGCTGTTGGCTCGAATCGTAAACCGTCAGCACGGGATCGAAGAGCGCCCCCGTGATCCTTTGGGCGCTCAGGGAAAAACCGATCGCGCGCAGAATGAACGTGGCCGAACCCGGACCCTGCACGATGAAACCACCGATGAGAACGTTGTCGCCGCTCCCGACGAGCCCGCGCGTAGAGATGTTCGCGAGGACCGGCGCCGGCACCGGTGATTGCTCTGCCGGTCCATTCGCGTAGAGCGCCTCGATCCCGGCGATGTCGTCTCTCTGCGGGGTGAAGATACCGCTCTCGCGCGAGTTCATGATCGCGAGCACGGTCTGCCCGGCCTGGTCCGGATGGTCGAGCCCGAGGGTGTGCCCGAATTCATGCAACGCCACGCGATGAAAATCTTCAATCCCGGGACGCAGCGGGCCGTCGTAGGAGTCCCAGTGGAAGACGGTGTTAAAAATCGTATCGGTCTCGGAAATGATTCCGCTGCGATCCGAGATCAGCGTCACCGCGAGTGTGCTGCTGCCAAAAGTGTCGCCAAAAATCGTGCCGGAAAAGAAGACCGACATCTCGAGATCATTGCTCGCCGGCACGACCGGGGACGACAGGATGGGCTGGAACTGGAGATGCGCGGCAAGGGCGTCCCACTCCCGGAGCGCATCGGCGGCGGAGGCGTTGAAGGATTTAAAACCATCGATGAGCGGATGCACCCCGCCGAGCGAGAGCTGCATCTGGACGGTGCGATCGGGAGTCCATTTCGGCCCTTCGAGCACGAAACCGGGGGAAGAGGCCGCCCCGGCGAGCGCAAGGGCACTAAAGAGGAAAAACTTCTTGAGCATGGAGGAAAAAGTTCCGGGGAGGATGCACGAGAACGCCGGAAAAATCCAGCGCCCGTCCCTACAATTTGAGTGCCGCTCGCATCGCCGCGAGGGGTGCGGCACGGTCGAACCAAAACTCGAACGCAAGGGCGCCTTGGTGCAAAAGCATCGTCCGGCCGGATGCTGTGCGCAGGCCGGCGGATTGGGCTTCGCGGAGGAACGCGGTCGGTTGGTAATTCAGATCGTAAACGAGGTGATGCCCGCCGCGGAGTTTCGGCGGCAAGGGCGAAGGATCACCCGGGTGCAGACCCAGAGGCGTCGCGTTGACCACGAGATCCGATTCGGCGAGCGCTTCGCCTAACGAATCATCCGACCATCGGACAGCCGAGATTTCCGGCCGGGCCATGCGCTGCGCCAGAGTTTGAGCCTTGAGGAAGTTGCGGTTCACGAGCGCGAGGGCGGGGCAACCGGCGCGCGCGCACTGTGCCGCCAAAGCCTGTCCTGCGCCGCCGCCCGCGCCGAGCAGAAGGACGCGAAGATCGCCGAGTTCGCGCCCGAAACTTTCCTGGATCGCGCGCGCAAATCCCGGGCCGTCGGTGTTCACCGCCTGCATCCGGCCGTCGACGAAACGGATGGTGTTGATCGCGCCGACCTCGCGTGCAAAGGCGTCGCATTCATCGACGAGCGAGCAACCGGCGACCTTGTGCGGCACGGTCAGGTTCACGCCGATAAAGCCGAGCGCGGCACAACGCGCGAGTGCGGTGGCGAGTTCGTTAGGCGCGATCTGAAACTTCGCGTAACGCGGCGCGAGGCCGGCGGCGGCGAGAGCCGCATTCTGCATCGGCGGCGAGAGCGAATGCGCTACCGGGTCGCCGAGCACGCCGAGCCGGATCGCCTCCGGCGGTCCGGTCCAGGCAGCGAGGTCGGCGAGCGTGTAAACCTCTTTCATCGGCGGATTTCGCGGCGGCGGGATGCGAGGGGCGCGGCCTCTGCTAAAGTCGCCCGACCAGCATGACTCCGCCGAACGAACCTCCTTCCGATTTCATCCGCGACACCGTCGCAGAAGATCTGCGCAGCGGAAAGCACGCGAAGATTCAGACCCGTTTCCCGCCGGAACCGAACGGCTATCTCCACATCGGTCACACCAAGGCGATCGGCCTCAACTTCGGGGTCGCGCGTGAGTTCGACGGACTCTGCAACGTCCGCATGGACGACACCAACCCGGAAAAGGAAGAGACCGAATACGTCGATTCCATCATGGCCGACGTGCATTGGCTGATCGACGGCTGGGCGGAGAAAAACCTCAACTTGAAAGCGCCGGGCACGCCCTTTTTTGCCTCCGATTATTTCGAGCCGATCTACGAATTTGCGCTCCAGCTCGTGCGGGACGGGAAGGCTTACGTCTGCGACATGAGCGCGGAGCAGACCGACGAATTTCGTCGCGGCGGCAAAGAGAGTCCGCACCGCGAGCGCTCGGTCGAAGAAAATCTCGATCTGCTCGCGCGCATGAAAGCGGGCGAATTCCCCGACGGCGCGCGCACGCTCCGGGCGAAGATCGACATGCAATCGCCGAACATGTGGCTGCGCGACCCGGTGCTTTATCGCATTCGGCACGCCGTCCATCACAACACCGGCGACGCCTGGTGCATCTATCCGCTCTACGATTTCGCGCATTGCCTGAGCGATTATCTCGAGGGAATCACGC
>JBPCRH010000324.1:0-3502 GCA_050997075.1 Chthoniobacterales bacterium | reverse complement strand
GCATGCAAACGTTCGGATCAAAAGTGGGCCACGAAGCCATCGCGAGGATGTCACCCGTGTTCGGTTCGATGATGACGATGGCGCCGCGCTGCGCCTTTGCGGCGAGCGCTTTTTCGGCCCGCTCCTGCATCTTGAAATCGAGCGTAGTGACGACGTTGTAGCCAGGGACCGGCGGATCGACCACGCGATCGGAAGTCTTTTTTCCGTCGCGGTCGAAGGTCACTTTGTAATGGCACGGCCGGCCCGTGAGCATGGTGTTGAATGTCTGCTCGAGCCCTTCGCGGCCTTCCGTCTACGGCCAGAGGAGCTGGCCATTTTGAATGATCCCGTCGGCGTTGCGACTCGTCCGGCCGGTGTAACCGATGAGCGCACCGGCGAGCGCGCCCTGCGGATAAATGCGCTGGTAAATCGGCTTCAGCGAGAGCGCGCCGGAGAGTTTGCTTTTTAGTTCCTCACGCTCCGATTCCTTCAAATCCTGCGCGATCTCGAGCGGAAGAAAACCGCGGTTGTGATAATGGCGCAGGATCGCCGCATCGGAGATTTCGAGCGAACGGCTGAGGAGCCGTTCCGCCGTCCGGATATTTTCGTGCGCGAAGTCGAGCGCCTTTGCGTCGGAGAAATCGAGCGGGGTCGGAAAATCGATTGTGAGGTTATAGCTCAGGCGATTCTGCGCGAGCGGGACGCCGTTGCGATCGGTGATCTGACCGCGCGGCGCCGGGATATCGAGGATGTAAGTGCGCGCCTGCTTTTGGGTTTCGAAGGTCGGTTTGATCGACTCCTCGAACGGCGTGGGCGCGGGTGGTGCGACCGGCGGTTCGTTAGGCTGCTCCTGCGCCATCGCCACCGCCCCGCAGAGTGGAAAAATCATCCACAGATTACGCAGATGCACACAGATTTTTGGGAAGGGACCGGAGTTCGGAAAATTCAATCTGTGTGATCTGCGTAATCTGTGGACGACTCAGTGCCGCTCCAGAAAGCGGTGCACGTCTTCCGCCAACTTCTGGCCTATCCCGTCGGTCGATGCAATTTCTGCGACGCTCGCCTTGCGCAGACGCTGCACCGAACCGAACCGGCGCAGGAGCAAATTTTTCCGGTTCTGGCTCACGCCCGGACAATCGTCGAGAATGCTTTCGCCGATCCGTTTTTTCATCAGGAGCTGGTGATAACCGTTCGCGAAACGATGTGCTTCGTCGCGAATCCGTTGGAGCAAACGCAACGCGCCCGAGTCCTCCGGCAACTGCAACGGCAGGGCGCGTCCCGGACGGTAAATTTCCTCGAACTCCTTCGCCAGCCCGATGATCGGCAGCTCGTGCAACCCGAGCCGCTGAAGCTCGCGACAGGCGGACGAGAGTTGACCTTTCCCTCCGTCGACGATGATCAGATCCGGCAGTCGCACGTGGCGCAGGTTTGTAACTTGCGATCCCGCTCCTTTCGCAAGTTGAAAACTTGCGCCACGAAGCGCCTCCGCCGGGTTCTCTTGGGAAAATTCCGCGACCTCTGGATTTTGTTCCCGCGCCTGCAAGAGTACACGTGAGTAACGCCGCCGCACGACCTCGGCCATGCTCGCGAAATCGTCCTGTCCTTCCACCGTCCGAATCCGGTAGCGCCGGTAGTTGTTCTTATCCGGCACGCCGTCGCGGAACGAAACCATCGAGGCGACAACGTGCGTCGTGGAGATATTTGAGATATCGAAACACTCCATCACGTTCGGCGGCGTGGTCAGCTGGAGCGCGTCCGCGAGCGCGCGCACGTCCGCCTGCGGATCAATCGTGCTCGGCAAGCTATGCCGGGTGAAGCGCCGCATCGGTTTCGTCGTTCGGCGTAAATCCTCGAGCATGTTCCGCAACTCCGCCGCTTTTTCAAAATCGAGTTTTGCCGCCGCTTTTTTCATTTCCTCCTCGACCACATTCATCATCTCGCGCGAGTGTCCCTCGAGAAATTGCGCCGCCTGCTCGACCCGCTGCTGATAAGTTTCCGCGTTGATCTCGCTCAGGCGCATCGGCACCTGGTAGGTCGAGGATTTGAGTTCCCGCTCGGTCGGAGAGCCGCGCCCAAACGTGAGCACGCCGAATTTTTTGCGCATAAAATTCAGCGTCTGCCGGAGCGCGCCAGCATGCGCATAGGGCCCGAAATAACGCGCGCCGTCATCCTTCTTGAAGCGCGCCAGTCGAAAGCGCGGCCACGGTTCGGTCAGGTCCACTTTGACGACCAGGAAGCGTTTGTCGTCGCGAAACGAGATGTTGTAACGCGGCCGGTATTCCTTGATCAGCTTGCCCTCGAGCAGGAGCGACTCCGGCTCGCTCGCGACCGTGTGGACTTCAAAATCCCAAACCGCCTCGAGGAGCGCGCGGGTTTTCAAATCCGCCACCGCCATCTTCGAGGGCATGAAGTACGAGCCGACGCGCTTGCGCAGATCGCGCGCTTTCCCCACGTAGATGACGCGCCCAAACCGGTCGCGCATCAAGTAGACGCCCGGTTTGTGCGGGACTTCGTGGACCTTTTTGTTCAGGTCCGGCTTTTCCTTCGACAAGGTCACGATCAACTGTAGCGGCGGCCGTGTCGGCCGCATGTGCGAAAGTAATCCGGCAATGTGGGATGTCGCCATCGTGGGGAGCGGACCGGCGGGCGCGAGTTGCGCGGCGGTTTGCGCGGCCGCCGGCCTGCGCACGCTCGTGCTCGAGCGCGCCGTTTTTCCCCGGGAAAAAGTCTGCGGCGATTGTCTGAACCCAACCTGCTGGCCGGTGCTCGAGCGGCTCGGCGTGGCGGCGGAAGTGCGCGCCGCGCCGCAGGGAAAGTTGGACCGCGTCGAGTTCATCGCGGTCGATGGTCGCTCGGTGAGCGCGCCGTTGCCGGTCGGCGACAATGCGGAGATCGCGATCCGGCGAAGCGTGCTCGACGACATTTTGCGGCGGTGCGCGAGTTCGTTAGGCGCGGAAGTGCGCGAGGGCGTGACCCTGCGGGCCGTCCGGCGCGAGGGTGAGACCTGGACGCTGGAGACGAAGAATTTCTCCGAAAAGGCGAAGATTTTAGTCGCCGCCGATGGGCGTAATTCCACGGTCGCTCGGCTTTGCCATTTAATGCCGCGCAAAGGCCGCGATCGCGTCGCGCTGCAAACGCACGTGCCGATCCCGGCGGATTTCGGCGACCGCATCGTCCTGCAGCTCTTGCGCGAAGGCTATTCGGGGCAAGCGCCGGTCGGCGAGGGCTTGCTCAATCTTTGCCTGGTCAGCCGACCTCGCGATCTCGCGGCGATAAAAGGCTGGGCGGAAAAGAAGTTCGCGATCCCGGCCGAGCACAACTGGCGGACGATCGCGCCGCTCGCGCGCGCCGCGTTGCCGCCGGGTGCGCCCGGGTTATTTCTCGTCGGCGACGCGGCGCGAGTAGTGGAGCCGTTTACGGGCGAGGGGATTTACTACGCGCTCCGCTCCGGCGAGCTGGCGGCGGGCGCGATCGTGGCGCGGGACCCGGCGCGTTACCGGCGCGCGCACCGAAAGCTTTATCG
>JBPCRH010000269.1:0-8186 GCA_050997075.1 Chthoniobacterales bacterium | reverse complement strand
GTCCTGTCGTTTAAAGAGCCGGAATCACTAGGCAAGATCGATCTGCGCATCGGGGTCGCGGCCGGCCCGGTCGTGACGACAGTATCGGCAACTGAGGAAGGGCGGCGCGACGTCGTTATCAGCGGCGAGCCGATCGAACTCGCGCGCCGGCTCGCGGTCGCAAACAAGGTTTACGGCTCGCGCATCCTGCTCGGGCCGCGAGCCTTCAGCGAAGCGGGCGCGGAGATCGTGGCCCGGCCGATCGATTGCCTGCGCAGCGGCGCAGCGCACGAACGCCTTGAAGTCTATGAGCTGCTCGCGCTCGCCGCGGAAGCGAGCGCGGAAGAAATCGCCTGTCGCGATCGGTTCTGGACCGGGCTGGTTTACTTCCGCGAGCGGCGCTGGGCGGAAGCGTTCGCCGAGTTCAATCGCGCCCGCCGGAGCGACGTCGCCCTCGACGAACCGCTGCAATGGTACCTCCGCCGGCTCGAACCGCTCATCCTGCAGATGGCGACGGAGCCTGCGCCCTCAACCGATCCGCTCGCCCCGCTTTGAAGCGCACCGAATATCCCGCAGCCCTCCGCGAGCTCATCGTGCAACTGCGGCAAATGCCGGGCGTCGGCCCGCGTTCGGCGGAACGCATCGCGCTCTGGATCGTGCAGGCGCGCGGGGCGCAGCCGGAAGCGATTGCCCGCGCCCTCGGCGAAACGCGCGCCGCGATTCATCCCTGCCGGCTCTGCGGTTTTTTCGCGACCGCGGAGCTCTGCGAAATCTGCGCGGACGAGTCGCGCGCTCGCGAGCTTCTCTGCGTGGTCGAGCAGCCGACCGACATTTTGCCCCTGGAAAAGACGAGCGCTTTTCGCGGCCGCTACCATTCGTTAGGCGGAAGAATCTCGCCGCTCGACCGGGTCGCGCCGGAAGACCTGCGGATTGCGGAGCTGGTCGAGCGGGTAAAAACGGAGGCGCCGAACGAGATCATCTTCGCGCTCGCGGCCGACGTGGAAGGGGAGGCGACGACGCATTACCTGGTCGACCTGCTTCAGCCGTTCGGGATTAGCCTAACGAGAATCGCGCATGGGCTGCCGGCCGGCGGCGGGCTCGAGTCGGCGGATGAGCTGACCCTTTCGCGGGCGCTCTCCGGACGGACGAAGCTCTGACTCTTGCGGGTTGCGGACGTTCTGCGAGACGTTGAGATCGTGAGCCAGCGCACCCCGATGAAGAAAAAAATGCTCCAACCGGAGCGGCGCGGTCGTTACCTCAAGATCATCGCGATCTTCAAACTCCTGAAGGGCGTGCTCCTCTTCAGCATTGGGATTTCGCTGCTCTTCCTGAACAGCAAAACGCGCTGGCTCGACGCGATCGGCGATTGGGCGGGCGATGAGCTCGCGCTCGTACACAGCAAGCCGGCGCTCTATTTCTTGAACCAGTTGCAAAGCGTGATCGCGGGCGGCCAACTGCGGGTGACCGGGATCGTTTCTCTCCTTTATGCGGGGGTGCTTTTTACCGAAGGGACCGGCGTTTACTTCCAGCAGCGCTGGGCGGAATTTCTCATGATCTTCGCAACCGCGGCGCTGATTCCGTTTGAGGTGCGGCACATGTTTCACCGGCCGAGCCTGGTCACCGGCATCATTCTCGCGGCAAACTGCTTCATCGTTTGGTTCCTCTACTACGTGCTCCGGCGGGAGAAGCAGCCCCCGGCGGTTCCGGAGCGTGAGACCGCGGAAGTTCGTTAGGCAACCGGTCGGATCCCGAAACGGGTGAGGGCGGCGCGGGTTTTTTCGAGCGGCAGGCCGATCACGTTCGTGCGCGAGCCGACGATCCGCCTAACGATGGCGCGGCCGCGGCCCTGGGCGGCGTAGGCGCCGGCTTTATCGAGCGGCTCGATCTCCCCGAGGTAGCGCTCGATTTGCCGGCGATCCCACTGCCGAAAGAAGACGCGCGAAACGACCACGAAAGACTCCGTGCGCCCGCGCGCGAGGTGCCCGACGAAGACGCCGGTCGCGACCGTGTGCTGACGCCCGCTCAAGCGCGCGAGAATCCGGCGCGCCTCCGCGAGGTCGGCCGGTTTTCCGATGATCTCGTTCTCCAGCGCGACGAGCGTGTCGGCCGCGAGAACGACGGCGCCAGGATAGGCGCGAGCCACCGCGAGACCTTTGCGCAGCGCATTCCAGCCAGTGATCTCGCGCACGGTCAACGCCGGCGGCGCGATCTCCTCGGTCGCTGGCGCGACGACCTCGAAGCGATAGCCAGCGTTGCCTAACAATTCCCGGCGCCGTGGCGAACCCGAGGCAAGAAGGAAGCGCGGGACGGCTTCGCTCACTCGTCGCCGGACTGACCCGGCGCTTTTTTTCCGCCCAGGAAATCGGGCATTTTCATCTCCGCATAACCGGCCGGAATGGCGAACTCGGCGTCGCTCAGCGGCGTGGTCGTGACTGATTCGATCGTGCTCGTCATCTGGTTTTGTCCATCCGCTTTCACCTCGGTGCGGAGGGGCAGGCCGGGGAGATCCTTGAAGTCGGGCAGCCCTTTGCGGAGCACGGCGAAAGCGCCGTTCTGGAGGACGGCCATCTGCTTCACGATCGCCTGGTAGTCAGGATAATCCCGCGCCACCCAATAACTGGTCCGATATTTTGGTGCTTCAGTGACGAATTCTTCGGTCTCGTAGCCGTTGATTTTTTGCTTTTGGCCGGTGGCCTTGGGCGGGGCATCGCTCGGGAGCATTTCCTTGCTCATCGCCTTCGCCATTTCGGCCATGGCCTTGGCTTTTTCGCCGGAGATGCGCATGACTTTTTTCTGGTCGTTCAAGAGGGTGGTGAGATCGCCGGTCCGGCCGTCGAGGATGGTGGTGATCTGCGGGTTGATCTCGACGCGCGCCTTGTTCCCTTTAACCTTGAGGGTGACGCGGTGGCTCCCCTGAGCGCCCTCCACTTTCTGCACAATGCTCAGGTCAGCGTGCGCCGCGACCGTGCCGAGGAGGAAGAGGAAAAGAACAGAAAAGCGGGCGAAATGCATGTCCAGTTGTTAGGCGCCCGGCGGGCTCTTGGCAAGCGCCGACAAGGGGAGGAAAAAACTTGGCAAGGTGAATTCGCGACGCCACCTTGTGCCCGCTCGCGGGCATAGCTTAATGGTAAAGCTCCAGCCTTCCAAGCTGGCTATGAGGGTTCGATTCCCTTTGCCCGCTCTGTTTTCCCTCGGGCAGGAGCGAATAATTTATTGACCGCGCGCCCGCCTGCGGGGTAGAACCCTACATATCCCATTCTCTATGAAAAAACTGTTGTCGGGTTCCCAGAGCGAGTTTTCCGCCTTCGCATTTCGCCGGATGGTTTTTTCTTTGCTCCTGATGGTGGCGCTCGCGGCCGGTCTCTGGGTCGCCACCATGCCGGTGGTCAAAGCCGCTCGGACCATGAGCCCCGCGGAGATGATCGAGGAGAATTTGCCGCCCGGCAAAACGCGGGCCAATGCGACCAAGCCGGAATTCCTCGCCGCTGTCTGCGGGGCGGTAAAGAAACATCGCCCGGATGCGCCGGCCATCACCAAGGTCGCCGTCCGGACCCATCACGAGTATGCCGGCGATATCGTCGCGACGGTGCTCCGCTGCACCTCGTCGTTGGATTGCAATTTCGTCCGCAACATCGTGATCGCGGCGGCGCAGGAAGTGCCGAGTGAAACCTCCCTTATCCAGGATGCCGCGCTTACGCTGGCGCCTGACTGTGCCGATGCGATTCAGGGTCTCGGAGACGGCAAGGAAGTGCTTGATGGCAAGGAAATGCTTGATGGCAAGGAGGTGCTCGAGCCGCCCGCGGAAGGTCCGGCCGACGGTCAGGGGTCGGGACCGATCGGGCAGGTGCCCGGCTTGTTCGGCGGTGGCGGGGGTGGCGGCAATCCGCAAATCAATCTGCTCCTGATCTGCGATAACGGGACCCAGCGCCGGGTGCGGGAAGATCAACTCGCGGCGTTTCTGGGCTCGCATCCCGGTTCGTTCGTGGGCACGTGCCAGCCAACGCCCGTGGCCAACCCATAATTTCCGCTCGTTCTTTTGCGAAATGCCGTTGCAGTAGTCTCTGCAACGGCATTTTGCTTTTCGCCTAACGAATTTAGCCTCCCTTTCTTTGCGGCGCACTCCCGTGGAAAAACGTCCCTTTCTCCTTAGCCGCAGCGCTGAGATTTCCGCGGCGATCCTGCTCGCCCTCGCGCTCGCAGAGATGCAAGTGCTGATCGGCGGGACCCGGCTCGCCTTCAGTCTGCCCGTCGATGCGGTCCTTGTCGTCGTCGGGGTTCTCAGCGTCCTGGTGGCGCAGCCGAAACCGGCAGCGAGCCGGGTCGCACTGATTTCCGCGGCGGTCTTCTTTGGCTACGTCCTCGCGCGCGCCTGGTTTTCGCCGGTGCCGGCGATCGCCCGCGTCGACATCTTTTCGGTGCTCGGCGGGCTGATCGTTTACTTCTTCACCGCCTGCATTTTCACCGCGGCGCCACGGCGGATTTACCTGTTCCTTTTTCTCCTGCTCGTCGCGCTCGGGCAGGTAATCATCGGCGCGATTCAGTTTCGCTCCGGGGATAACTTTATGCTCATCCCGTTCTTGCAGCGCTTCGATTACGGGCGACGGGCGAGCGGATTTTATGTCTGCCCGAATCACTTCGCCGGTCTGCTCGAGGTGCTCGGAATCTTTGCGCTCAGCCTCGTCTTTTGGGGGCGCTGGCCGGTCTGGGCGAAACTGCTTCTGGGTTACGCGGCCGGAGTTTGCTATGTCGGGCTCGCGCTCACTGGGAGCCGCGGCGGTTACCTGAGCGCGACCGCGAGTCTGCTTGTGCTCGCGGGTTTTACTCTGGCGGTTTTGCGGCAGGCGGGGCGTGCTATTTTCTGGCGAACAGCTCTCGCCGGCGCGGTCGTGGCCTTGCTCATGGCGGGGGCGCTTTTCGTGGGATTCAATAACAGCCGGCTCCTGAGCAGCCGCGCCCAGAACATCGTCGATACGCAAAACATGCGGCTCGAACTCTGGCGGGGGGCGCTCGCGCAATGGAAAACGGCGCCGCTCCTCGGGACCGGCAGCGGCACCTACCTTTATTATGGCCGCCGTTTTCGCACGCCCGCAGTCCAGCTCGATCCAGTCGAGGTGCATAACGATTATCTTCACCTGCTCGCGGAATACGGCGTGGTCGGGGGGGCCGCTTTCCTCTTGTTTCTCGGGGCCCATTTACGCTCGGGCTGGCGCGGCTTCCAGCGGCTCGGTCCGCGGCGAGTGGCCGCTTCGCTCCTTCTGCCGAGCAACAGTCTTGCGCTCAATCTCGGCGCCTTCGGCGCGCTCGGCGCTTACCTCGTTCATTCCGGGTTCGATTTTAACCTGCACATCCCTGCGAACGTTCTCCTGCTCGCTTTCGTTTTCGGCCTCCTCGCCAATCCCGCGCTCGAGCGCAAACCCGAGCCGAACGCGACGCCGAGCCGGTGGAATCCGGGGCGACTCATTCTTCCGGTCCTGGCCGTTCTCCTCGCTCTCGGATGCTGGCGTTACCTCCGGGCCGAGCTCTATGCGGAGAAAGCCCGGAGCGCCTTGCGCGATGAGCGCCACGTCGCCGCGATGCTCTGGGCGAACCGCGCGCTCGCGCTCGATCGGCAGAATCCCGTCACCTGGTTTTACCTCGGCGAAAGCCGGGTCCGGCGGGCAGAGAACGCCTTCTCGCCGGCCGCGCGCGACTCTTTCTCGCGCGCCGCGATCGAGCCCTTCACTCAGGCCCTGGCGCTCGCGCCGAACGACGAAACTTTCCAGATCGCGCTCGGCCGGGTTTACGACTCGTTAGGCAGATTCGCGGAAGCGGAAGCGATGTTCGGGGCCGCGCGGGCCTGGGATCCGCGTTCGGACGTTGTGCAGAAATCCTACGCGGCGCACCTCGCGCTCTGGAAAGGCGAGCGCGCCCCGGCCCCGGCTCCGCTGCAGTTGCCGGATCCGAACGCGCCGATCGATAATCGGGCCGCACCCTCGCCCGCGCCGCGCCTCTGAAATCGCCGCGGTGAACGGTTTCCGAAATATCGTAAAAAAAGCTTTGCTGGAATTTTCCTCTCACCTACTCTTCGACGCGTTGACTGGGAAAAGGGTTGGGACCGCCCGCCGGACATGCGCAACTCTCCTATGACGACTCGAAAAACTTGGGCGGGCGGCCTTTCTTTGCTGGCCGCGGTTCTGCTCTGCGCGCCTCTGTCGACGCGGGCCCAGGAGGAAAATCCGGAGGCTTCCCCAGCGGATATATCCGGGGCTCGCCTCAGCACGACAGACTCCGGGACGGAAGTGATGCGCGATTCCTCGGCTGTAAACACGACCGGGAACCAAGGCACAATTGCGACCGGCACGGGTAACTTTTCGCGCTCCCCCTTCCACGTCACGGTCTCCGTCCGCGAGGGCTACGACGACAACGTTTCCACCACGAATACGAACCGGGTCGGGTCCTTTTTCACCAATGGCACGGCCCAGCTGGATTATCGCTTTGGAAGTCCGCGGACGCAGTTCGATCTCCAGGCGGTCGCGGGGGCGAGCTATTATTACAACCGGCCTTTCGGGCAGGGTTACGATATCAACACCGGCTTCACGTTCGGCCTCGAACATCACGCGACGCCGCGTCTCGTGCTCTCGGCCAGCGCCTATGTCACCTACCAGACTGAGCCCGACCTGAACACCGGCTTCGGCTCGAATCGCCGGGTCGGGAACTACTTTTACACCGCGGACAAATTTACCCTCGGCTACCAATGGGCACCGCGCTTTTCCACCGCGACGAGTTACACCTTCGGCGCAATCAATTACGACGACTCCGCGATCTCGGCTTTCGAAGATCGCTTCGAGCACACTTTCGGGAATGAGTTTCGTTTCCTTGTCCTGCCGACGACCACACTTGTCGCCGAGTATCGCTATCAGATCGTCGATTTCGATATCGCGCCGCGCGATTCCACGACGCATTTCCTGCTCGGCGGCGTGGATCACACTTTCAACCCCCGCTTCAACATCTCCGTCCGCGCCGGCGCGGAGATTCGCGAGATCGACAACTTCGGCGAGCGCACTTCGCCCTCCGCGGAAACGACTTTGCGCTACGCCGTCGACAAGCGAACCTCGATCGCCTTGTCGAATCGCTACGGCTTGGAAGAACCCGATTTTGCAAACGCCTCGTCGCGGACCACTTACCGCACGGGGTTGAGCGTCTCCTACGCGATCGCTTCGCGGATCACGGCGACCGGCGCGTTTTTCTATCAACACGACGAGAACGACGGAGTGGTCGCGCCGACCTTTATCATCCCGAGCTTTACCGAGGATTCCCTCGATATCGGGTTGGGCCTGCGCTACGACATCAATCGCGTCTTCGCGGTTCTCGCCGGCTACAGTCACTCGCAGGTTTTCTCCCAGGTCTCGTTCCGCGATTACTACCGGAATCGCTACTATCTCGGCCTGAGCGCCACGTTCTAAAGGCCCAGCGCGGCTGCTGGAGCAGCTTTGCGCAGGGGGATTCCTCTGCTAGATTCCCGCCCCCGCTCAGGAGAATTCATGGCCCAAACAGAAGAAGTAAAGCTCCATTTCCTTGACTACTGGCGCGTCATCCGGGTCCGGTGGGTGCTGATTCTTCTCGCGTTTCTCCTCGTCGTGATCACCGCGGCGGTGGTGACTTATTTCCAGCCGCGCCAGTATCAGTCGTCGGTTTTCATCGAGGTGAAATCGACCGCGCAAACACCGCGCATTTTCGGGAATGACAGCAATATCCCGTACCACGATCCGCAGCTCGCCCCGACGGTTTACCAGGTCATCCAGCGCACCGGCATTCTTTACCCGGTGATCGAGGACCTAAAATTGCAGGACAAATGGGCGCACGACGGCGTCCGGCCGACCCGCGAGCAGGCCTACCAGATTCTCGGCGGCTCGCTTCAGGTCGATGAAGTCCGCAATACCGACCTGCTCCAGATCAGCGTCTTCGATACCGACCCCCAGGAAGCCGCGAACATCGCGAACAAGATCGTCGCCGTTTACCAGGAGAAGCGCGTTCAGGAAGAGCGCGAAATTCTCAACCGCGCCGTCTCGACGATGAACGAGGAAGTCGCGAAGGAAGAGAAGCGAGTGGAGGACGCGGCGGCGGAAGTCGCCCGCATTCGCGACCGCGAGCACATCGTCGATCTCAACCCGGAAGGGACTGAAGATTCGCTGACCGCGGACAACCAAAACGTCGTCAAACAGCAGGGC
>JBPCRH010000203.1:0-5477 GCA_050997075.1 Chthoniobacterales bacterium | reverse complement strand
GTCGTTACCACACCACCTTCGTGATCTTCGGCGGTGGCTATTATTACTGGGACGCCGGCTACTGGTTCCCGGCCTACGGTTACGACCCCTACTATAATAACTACGCCTACAACGAGCCGATCTACGGTTACAACGATCTCGCTCCCGGCCAGGTGCTCGAAAATGTGCAGATTGCGCTGCGCGATCTCGGTTACTACAACGGCCCCATCGATGGGCTGATCGGGCCGCAGACGCGCGAGGCGCTTGGCAACTACCAAAGCGACAATGGCCTCGTCATCACGGAAGCGGTGGACGAGCCGACCCTGGTCGCGATTGGTTTAGCCTAACGAAAAGCGACGATCCTGAAATTGCGCGCGGGTTCCGATCTCGCGCGGCGTTTTTTTTGCGCTCCGGGAATGGCGGCGCTTTCTTGCGGGTCTGCGGGAGTTGGCGAATGCTGGCGGCGCCATGCCCGACGCCCAGCTTGTCGCCAAAGATTTGCGCCGCTCTTTCCAGATCGGCCGGCGCCGGATCGAAGTGCTGCGTGGCGTGTCGCTCTCGGTGCGGGCGGGGGAGGCGATTTTCCTCTGTGGCGCTTCCGGCGCGGGGAAGACGACGTTGCTCTACACCCTTGCCGGTTTGGAGCGGCCGGAGTCCGGCGAGGTGGAATTCGAAGGGCGCCAACTCTATCGCGGCGGCGAGTCGGCGCTGGCGAAGCTGCGCAATGAGAAGATGGGTTTTGTTTTTCAAGGCTACTTCCTCCTGCCGGAGCTGACCGCGCTCGAAAATGTGATGCTTCCGGGAATGATCGGCGGGCGCGCCACCCGGGATTTGTGCACGAAAAGCCTGGAGGCGGTGGGCCTGGGCGATCGCGTGAACCATTTACCGCCCGAGCTCTCGGGTGGCGAGCAGCAGCGGGTGGCGATCGCGCGCGCCCTAACGAACGACCCGGATATCATTTTCGCGGATGAACCGACCGGCAACCTCGATTCGAAGACCGGCGCCGTGATCATGGAGTTGCTCCTCGGCCTCGCCAAAGAGGGGAACAAAACACTCGTGGTCGTGACTCACGACAACAATCTCGCGGCACGAGGCGATCGCACCCTGCGGATCGTCGACGGGCTGCTCGCAGCCTGAGCCAGGCTGGCCGTATGGTGGGAAACACGGGAACGATTTGCACGAACTACTTCTCGGTGGGCGATTGAGCACGCTCGTCGGCGGCCAAATCGTTCTCGCGGAGTAGCCGACCCGCCCGCCTCGTATCACGGCCGGTTGTTGGTCGATTTTCTTCGCTTGAATTGCCTTCCGAATGACCGGAGGTTTTTTCATGCTTACCAAAGACGCTGAAGCCGCCGCTGTCGCTACTCCCCCGATGCAACCCGATTCCGCCAGGAAAGCCGCCGCGACGAAAACTTCCGCGACAAAAGCCCTGCAAATTTTCATCGACGGAGAATTCTTCGACCAGGCCGACGCCAAGATTTCTGTCTTCGATCACGGCCTCCTTTATGGCGACGGCATTTTCGAGGGGATTCGCTTCTATAACGGCCGCGTCTTCCGCATGGAGGAGCACATGGACCGCCTCTGGGAATCAGCCCGCTCGATTTGCCTCGAGATCCCGCTCGCGCGGCGCGAGCTCGACGAGGCGCTCCTCGAGACCATCCGGCAGAACGGCCTGCGCGACGGTTACGTCCGTCTGATTGTGACCCGCGGCGTCGGCAATCTCGGGCTTAACCCGGTCCAATGTAAGCGGCCGAGCGTGATCATCATTGCCTCGACGATTGCCCTTTATCCCGAGGAAGTTTACCGCCGTGGCCTCACCGTTGTGACCGTGGCGACCCGGCGGATGGGACCGGCGACGTTGAACCCCGCGATCAAGTCGCTCAACTACCTGAACAACGTCCTCGCCCGGATCGAAGCGAACCTCGCGAACGCCGACGAAGCGCTCATGCTGAACGACGCCGGCAACATCGCTGAGTGCACCGCGGACAACGTTTTCATCATCAAGCGCGGGCAGATCATGACCCCGCCGATCACCGCCGGCGCGCTCCGCGGGATCACGCGTTCAGTCGTCTTCGACATTGCGGCGGAGCTGGGGATCAAAATTTCCGAGCCCGATCTGACTCGGCACGATCTCTACATCGCCGACGAAGCTTTCCTCACCGGGACGGCGGCGGAAGTGATTCCGATGATCAAAGTCGACGGCCGCGCCATCGGGGACGGAGCGCCGGGTGCGATCACCACGCGCCTGATCGCGCGCTTCCGTGAGTTGACACGCGAAAGCGGGACACCGATTTTTTCGGAGTGACCGGGATTTCGCGCCTAACGAAAAGTGGCGGGGCCGTGCTGCTCGCGGCCGTTGAATGTTTTCGCCGGGTTGTGGTCTAAAGGAGAGTCATGCTGTGCGACGTTTGTAAATGCAATGATGCTTCCGTTTTCCTGACGCAGATCCTCGAGGGGAAAATGCAGAATGTGAACCTCTGCGACGCCTGCTCGAAAGAGAAATGCGTGCAGGATCCGACTGGTTTTGCTCTCGCCGATCTTTTGTTAGGCATCGGGGCCGCGGAGGAAATCGAGAAGGGCGCGCCGACCCAGAAGTGCCCGGTCTGCGGATTCACCCAGGTGGATTTCAAGAAGACCGGCCGGCTTGGTTGCAGTGCCTGCTATATCACCTTTTCGGAAGGGCTCGGGACTTTGCTCAAGGCGATGCACAAAGGCACCGAGCATGTCGGCAAACTTCCGCAGCGCGCGTTTCGCCAGATGGAATTTAGTGACCGGATGCGCACTCTTAGTTCCAGTCTGGAGAAGGCGGTCGCAGCCGAAAACTACGAAGACGCCGCCACCCTGCGCGATCAAATCAAGCAACTCGAACACGAAATGGCCAGCTAACGCGATGAAGTTTTCCAGCGTCATGGCGAGCGGCGGCGAGTGGCTGCGCGGCGAAGGCCCGCACCACCAGATCGTGGTCAGCAGCCGCGTCCGGCTCGCGCGCAATTTGCGCCATCGCTCCTTCCCGGGCTGGGCGAAAAAGGCGGAGCGCACCCAGATTCTCGAGCAGATCAAGCCGGCCGTCGAAGAGTTGACCGAGATGCAGGATTCCTTTTCGGAAATGCTTCAGGATTTATCCGCGCTCGAGAAACAGGTCCTCGTCGAGCGCCATCTCATCAGCCGCGAGCACGCCGCGAAGGGCGTCGGCAGCGCCGTGGTCATGAACCGCAAGCAGACCCTCAGCATCATGATCAACGAAGAGGATCATCTGCGCATGCAGTCGATCCGTTCCGGGTTGCAATTGAAGAGCGCCTTCAAGCTCGTCGACAAAGTCGATAGCGTCCTCGAGGGCAAGCTCGACATCGCCTCCGACCAGAAGCTCGGTTACCTCACCGCCTGCCCGACCAATGTCGGCACCGGCATGCGCGCTTCTGCGATGCTGCATTTGCCCGGCCTCGTCCTCAGCGACCTGATCAACCAGGTCATCCAGGCGGTGAACAAAATCGGCCTCGCCGTCCGCGGGCTTTATGGCGAAGGGACCGAGGCGATGGGGAATCTTTTCCAGATCTCCAACCAGACCACGCTCGGCGAGAAGGAAGACGAAATCATCGGCCGCCTCACCAAGGTGATCGAGACGATCATCCAGAAAGAGCACGACGCCCGCCAGGTCCTGATCCAGAAAAAATCCGATACCCTCTCCGACCAGATCGGCCGGGCATACGGTGTGCTCACTTATGCGCATGCGATGACCTCGAAAGAGGCGCTCAATCTGCTCTCCATCATGAAACTCGCCGTCGACCTCGGAGCCTTCTCGGAAGAGCGCCGTCTTCCCATCGATGAGCTGTTTATTGAAACGCAGCCGGCGCACCTGCAAAAGACCTCGCAACAGAAGCTGAACGCCGAAGAACGCGACTTCCTTCGGGCCGAAATCATCCGCGATCGTTTGAAACTCTTTCCTAAACCTGGTATGGATAAAGTGGCGCGGGAGCCGAATTCCAATCCCTCTTCCGGGCCTAACAATAATGAATAATTTCACACCTCGCGCCCAGCAGGTCCTCGCGCTGGCGCGCAAAGAAGCAGACCGCTTCAACCACAACTACGTCGGCACCGAGCACCTCCTGCTCGGGCTGATCAAGCTCGGCCAGGGCGTTGCCGTGAACGTGCTCCAGAAAATGGGGCTCGATCTCGAGACCGTCCGGATGGAAGTCGAGAAACAGGTCGGCTCCGGTCCGGAGACGAAAATGGTCGGCAACATTCCCTACACCCCGCGGGTCAAGAAAGTCCTCGCGCTTGCGGGGAAAGAAGCGCGCGCGCTGAATCATTCTTACGTTGGCACCGAGCACATTCTCCTTGGCCTCCTCCGCGAAGGCGAAGGCGTAGCCGCGCGGGTTTTGAAGAGCCTCGAAGTCGATATCGAGCGCACTCGCAACGAAATCCTGAAGGAACTCGATCCCAATTTCACTCCACCGGAGAACGAACAGGAACCCGGCGCGACCAGCGGCGAAGGTTCGAAGAAGGACGTCACGACGCCGGCTCTGCGCGCGTTTGGCCGCGACCTCACCGACCTCGCGAAGAAAAGTGAGCTCGACCCGGTCATCGGCCGGCACAACGAAATTGAGCGCGTCATCCAGGTGCTCTGCCGTCGGACGAAGAACAACCCGGTTTTGCTAGGCGAAGCCGGTGTCGGCAAGACCGCGATCGTCGAAGGCCTTGCCCAGGAGATCGCGAGCGGCAACGTTCCCGAGCTGCTCCGCGACAAGAAAGTCATCACCCTCGACCTCGCTCTGATGGTCGCGGGCACTAAATATCGTGGGCAATTCGAAGAACGGATCAAGGCCGTGATGGACGAGATTCGTCGCTCGAAAAACGTCATCCTTTTTATCGACGAGTTGCACACCATCGTCGGTGCCGGTTCCGCCGAAGGCGCGATGGACGCGAGCAACATCATCAAGCCGGCGCTGAGCCGCGGTGAGTTGCAGTGCGTCGGCGCGACCACGCTGAACGAGTATCGCAAATACATCGAGAAGGAAGCCGCGCTCGAACGCCGCTTCCAGACCGTGAAGGTGGAGGCACCAAATGTGGAAGAGGCGATCCTTATCCTCAAAGGTCTGCGTCCGAAATACGAGGCACACCACAAGGCGAAGCTGACCGACGAAGCGCTCGAGCAGGCGGTTAAACTTTCCGAGCGTTACATCACCGGGCGGTTCCTGCCCGACAAGGCGATCGACGTCATGGACGAGGCCGGCGCGCGCGCCCGGATCAACGCCATGACGCGCCCGCCCGACGTGAAGGAAATCGAAAAAGAGATCGAGCAAATCCGCGTGGATAAGGAAGCAGCGATCAAGGCGCAGGACTTCGAAAAAGCCGCCGCGCTCCGCGACAACGAGAAGCAGGCAAAGGAGAAACTCGAGCTCATCCTCGCGCAATGGCGCGAGCAGCGGGAGGAAAAAGAGGTCCTCGTCACCGCCGAGGACATGATGCACATCATCTCGAAAGTGACCGGCGTTCCGCTT
>JBPCRH010000041.1:0-11566 GCA_050997075.1 Chthoniobacterales bacterium | reverse complement strand
ACCGTCGCCAGCCCACGAGACGTGGGCGCTACCCGGCGACCGGGGTCAACGCCCCCGGGCTACAACAGCGGCAATTTTATCTCCACGGTGGTGCCGCTCCCTTGCACGCTGGTGACGGAAATGTCGCCGCCATGGGCGGTGATGACGGACTTCGCAATCGCCATGCCCAGCCCAGTGCCGTGGGATTTCCCATGAGTCACGAAGGGTTCAAAAAGTTTCGGCAACAGATCCGGCGGAATGCCGATGCCGGTGTCGGAAATGCGAATGGCGATGTCCTTTCCGACCTGCTCCGTCCCGAGCGTGATGATGCCGCCGGTCGGCATCGCTTCGCGCGCGTTTTTGATCAGGTTACAGAGCACGCGGACGAAGCGCGGGAAATCGATGTTTAGGTTTCCCTCGTAGTGGATGTCTTTAACGACCTGGATATTTTTCCCGGGTAACAGACAAAGCGCCTGGGTATTGAGTTCATCGAGCAAGCGCCAGAGCGAAACTGTTTCGCATTGCAGCGAGGAATTTCCGCGCGCGTAATCGAGCAACTCCTGGGTCATCGCGAGCATGCCGTCGACGGCATTGTCCATCATCTTCGTGAGCTGCACCTGGCGCGGGCTGCTGCTCTCCTCGGCGATGAGATCGCAACAACCACGGATGATGCAGATCGGATTTTTCAGGTCATGGATGATGCTGTTCGCCATCGAGCCGACGAGGCTGAGCCGCTCCGTCCGCATCACTTCGGAGATGAAATGCGAGTTAATGCTCCGGAGCCGCTCGGTCACGGAGCGGAGGAAATTCATGTGCAGCCGGCTCGGCGCGAGTTCGAGGATGTGCTGAAAAGTGGGTTCGTCGACGGTGCCGAGCAGCGTCGTTTCCGCGGCGGTCGCCATCGCCGAGCGCGGCTGGCCGTCGAGCAGCGCCATCTCGCCGAAGAAGTTGCCGGAGTTGATGAACCCGAGCGTTTCCTGTTCGCCGCCCCGGCCCGATTTCGAGATTTTGACCGAGCCTTCACCGACGAGATAAAGGAGATCGCCGCGATCGCCCTCGCGGAAAATAACTTCCCCGCGACCGATTTGGACGACGTGCACGTCCAGCGCGATTTCTTTCAGCAAATCGGGGGCGATCCCCTCGAAAAGCCGATTGCTGGCAAGCCCGGAAAAAGCCTGCATCCCGAGCGTGTTCATCGCGAAGAAAGGGTGGCCTGGCCCTGGCTTTTCTGCGCGAGCACCGATTCGATTTGCTCGATGACTTCCGAGGGTTCGTAAGGCCGGCGGATGAAGCCGGCGAGCCCGTCGGCGAGCATTCGTTCGAGATGATGCTTCTCGATGAAGCCGGTGTTGAGGAGCACAGTGATGTTCGGATCCATCCGGCGCAGGCGACGGAAAGTTTCCTCGCCATCGAGAATCGGCATCGAGAGATCGAGGAGCACTAGCGCGAAACGGCCCGGGCTCTTCTGAAAAAGGTCGAGCGCCTCGAAGCCGGACTGCGCGGTCACGACCTCGAACCCGGCTTGCGAGAGGACGAGCCTCGAGAGCATGAGCGCCATCGGTTCGTCATCGACCACGAGCACGCAACGCGGCGCGGGCGCGGAAGCCCGCTTCGGCGGAGATTTCGGCGCGGGCGCGAGGAGTTTTTTTTCTTCCGTGCCGCCCGCCTGCTTCATGAGTTGGGCGGTGACGTTCGCGGCGCGATCGACACTTGTGCGCAGCATCTCGAAATACTTTTCCGAGGCGGGCGTGCCCTCCCAGATGTTCTCGAGCTGCGCGACCGTCCCCGAGACAATCTGGAGCAGGTTGTTGAGCTCGCTGGCTGCGCCCGGGAGCGCTTCGGTCGCGCCGTTTTTCGCGTTGGGTGCTATTGGTTGATCCATATTTAGTAACCCGGCGCGCCGGCCAAGGGCTGCGTGGTGGCGCCGTTGCCGCCAAAGGTTCCGGTGGTGGTGGTGTTGCCTCCGAAGCCGGAATAGTTCGGCGTATTCGTGAAGACGCTGGCAGGCGATCCGCCGAGGACGGTGACGATCTTGCCGTTGAAGATGGTGACGGCGTCGGCGGCGATGATCTTCAGGCTGTTGCCGCTGAGCGTGACGTTGTCGGTGAAGTTGACCTTCCCATTACTCCCGCCGGCGTAAAGCTTGATCGTGGTCCCGGCATCGATCGAGCCGCCGCCGACGTTGAGGGTGCCGTTGTTGCCGAGCGCGCCGGCTTTCACGACGTCGCCGTGCAAGGTGGCATTGTTCACGTTGACCACGCCGTTCGCGCCGTTATTGGTCACTTCCACGGTGCCGCGGTCGGCCGTGACGGTGCCGTTGACGCCGATGTCGCCACCGGCGGAAGTGAGCTTGATCGTGCCGCCGGGGCCGGGCGCGAGACCGTTCAAGAGCGCGAGCAGTTGGGCGCTGCTGCTGACGGAAATGGCGGTGCCGGTCGTTTTGTTACTCGTGAGGTTGATCGTGCCGCCCTGGCGACTGGACTGCAGCGCGCTGTCGGAAACTTTGATCGTGGAGTTGACCGCGATGGTGCCGTCGCTGGTGGCGTTGACCGTGCCACCGGCGCCGTTGGTCAGGAGACTGGAGCCGCTGGTGGCGGTGATCGGCTGGTTCACGGTGATGTCGGCCGCGATCGGCGTGCCGGTCGTGCCCAGGTTGAGCGTGCCGCCATCGCCGCCGCCACCAAGAAGACCGTCGCCGCCACTGAGGTCGATGCCGTTGATCCCACCGGGGCCGCTGTCGACCAGGAGACTGGCCGCGAGCAAGGTTACATCGCCGCCCGCCGAGCCGATGGCGCCGGTAGCACCGACGGCCGAGAGGCCGTTCGTCATTTCGATAGAAAAAGCCGAGATGCTAAAAGGGTTGGTGCTCGCGAAGAAGTTGCCCCCCACGGCGAGCTGATTGTTTACTGTGATGTTTTCCGCCCGCAGATTCCCGCTGGTCACGATGTTGTCGAAGCCGATGAGATCGAGGCCCGACGCGTTTATCCCGCCGGCGCCGATGGTGAGGTCGCCGCCGAGGACGCTGAGCGCGGTCGTAGTGCTAAAAGTGGGCGCCACGGCGAAAAGCACATTCGGAGAGCTCACACCGTTCGTGAGCGCGATCGAGGTGGCGGAAGTGAGCTGGAGATAATTTGCGCTGAGCGTGCCGTTGAGATTCAAGGCGCCGGTGGCGTTGAAGACCGCGCGGTTGACACTCACGCTCCCGCCGGCGCCGAGCGTCAGGCTGCTGCCGGAGTCGATGTAGAACGAGGCGTTCGTCATCGTCACCGTTCCGCTGAAGGCGAAAGGGCTCGCGCCGCGCTGGTAGAACTGGAGGAACTTAAAGGTCGAGCCCGTGGCCGTAAACGTCGCCGGGCTGAGCGAGATTGGGCCGTTATTCGTCGCGAGAGTGAAAGAACCGAGCGAGCTCAGGTTCATCGAGAACGAGCCGGCGCTGGAGGTGATCCCGCTGTCCCCGATCAGGGCGACATTGATCGGGCCATTGAGTTGCAGGCCGACCGGACCGGCGAAGTCGATCGAGGCGAAACGAATCACCGCGATGCCCGCGGCCGGGAAGGATTGATCATAATTGACCCCGAACCGCGCATCGAAATCACGCTGCGCGTCGTAAGTGGAACTGTTCCCGAAGACGAACCAGGAGGCCGGGCCGTCCGCGGCCGCTCCTTTGTAAAATGAGCCGGGGAGGCTAACGCCGCCTTTAATCCGCGGCTGCATCAATTCGATTGTCTTCGTCGCGTCGAAGGTCACGGCCACGTTGATGGGCGGAGGGGTGTCGACGGTGGAGATGGGCGAAGGCTGTGGCGTCGCCGAGGGATCGGGCGTGGGCAACGGCGTGGCGGAAGGCGTGGCTGTCGCAGTCGGTGTGGGCGTGGCGGTGGGCGTGGCGGTTGCGCTTGGCGTGGGCGCGGCGGTTGCGCTTGGCGTGGGCGAGACGGTTGCGCTTGGCGTCGGCGTCGCGGTTGCGGTCGGAGTAGGAGTCGGTTCTTCATCCCCCGGTGTCGGCATTGGAGTCTCGTCGGGTGTGGCGGTCGGGAAAGGCGTCGCGGTTGCAGTTGGTTCGGGCGTCCCGGTCGGGAAAGGCGTGGGAGTCGTGGTCGGTCCGAAAGCGAGGAGCATGTCGCCCGCGCTATGCGCCTGGTCGAGGGTGTCCATGACATCGTCGCTCCCGATCACCACGTTGGTCCCGTGACCGAGGATGACGAGATTGGTATCGACCAGCCCCTGCTTCGATTTTTCCTTGGCTTGGGTCTCCACTTCTTTCTCGATCAACGTGATGCTCGGCAAAGGCCGCGCGTCCCTTTTGCTCTTCATGTTGACCAACGAAGAAGTCTTCATGACATGCGCGAGATCGACCGAGACGGGATCCGGGATGCGCTTCGCGTCGGGCGGCATGATCACCATCTTGCCGGGGGTGAGAAGCAGCGAGTCGCCAAAAACGCCGTTGCGCGAGAGGCGCAGGCTGCCTTCGAGTACGAGCACCTTGATGTGATCGCCGGGCACATATTCCATCATGATCGTGGTGCCGGTGATGGCCGCGGTTACCGCCGCGGTCCGAATTTTTGCGCCGCCGATTCCTTTCGGGACCTGGAGCAGCATCGTGCCCTGTTGTAGCGTCAGGTCGCGCGTGCCGGCCTTGAAGCTGAAATAAGTTTCCGGCCCAATGCGAGTGAGGGTCTGATCCTCGAACATCAGTTCCGAGCGCGATTTGCTCCCGGTGCGGAGGCCGATCTGGTCTTTGATCACCTCGCTCAAGATCGCGGGATGCGAACCTTTTTCCGGTTCCACCACCTCCACCAGGTTGATGATTTTAGTGACCTTGGCCTGCGTCAGGGGAGCGCTCTGCACGCTGCGCGTGCAGAGAAAAACGAGGCAGAGCAAAGGGAGGAAACGGTTCCAGGCAGACATTTTTCTAGTATCTATAAAGCAGCAAGCATACCGGCCGGAGAGGAATGCAGGCGGCGTCTTAGAAACGGGTGCTGAAGCTCAGCCCGACGCCGCTGGAGATGACGTCGTAATCAAAAACCGAAACGTTCGAGCGGTTGCCGCCTAACGAAAAAGAAGCCGCGGCGTCCGCCCAGTCGTTGAAGTGATAGCGCAGACTCCAGGAGAAAACCTGGTTCAGGTCCTGGCGATTTCCACTCGTGTAAATCTGGTATCCGAGGCGGTAGGAGACGCTCGTCTCGAACGAGCGCGTGAGCCGCAACTGATAGGCGACGAACGGCCCAACCTGGTCGCGTTGCGCGGCGAATGGCGCGGAAATTCCGACCGACCCGACGAGCCCAACGGTAAAGGCATGCGCGCGCCCGAGCGCGAAGACCTTCTGCGCGCCGACGGAAAACTGATGGTCACGCAGGACCTCGTTGCCGTCGCGATTCAGCAGTTCTGTAAAATCGTAGCGGCCGAAAAGATTCACCCCAGGCCAGCGCCGCGGCGTCCAGGAAAGTCCGCCGCCGCCGCCCAAGCTGTTGAAGTTGAGTTGCGAAGTATCCTGGTATCGAAAGGTCGAGGCCTGGAGGCCGATCAACAGCTCGAGCTCCGGTTTTAGGGCGCGGCTCCAACTGCCGGACGCGTCCGCGATCACGAAAGTGTCGCCGCGTGCGCCGCGCCGCGTGAGCGCGACGTTGCTCGTGTAGTAGCCGTTCGCACCCGCGCTGAGGCTGAACGAGCGCACCTTCGCCTGATCTTTCAGGAGCACCTGCGCGCCGAAACTGTCGTCGGAACTACTCTCGCCGCTGGGCACGATCGCGTTCCCGTTGGCATCGACCGCGACCGCGGGCGACTCGGGAGTCCCTTGGAAAAGACGCGCCTGATCGATCACCGAAGAGGCTGCCTGTTGCGCGCGCACTGCGGAACTCAGGCAGAGAATAGTGAGGGGTAACAGGAGCCAGCGGGGTGGTCGAAGCACGGCGCCTCTTTAGCAGGCGCCATGCCCCTCCGGTTGCGTCGCTAAGCAAGAATCGGAATCCGCCCCAAGGCGTTTAGGGGCACGGCGGCTGCTACTTCCCGTCGCGATATGCCCAATGATGAAGTGCACCATGCGGACGGCCGCGGTTACCGATGAATTCGCCCGTGTGCTCGGCGCTGACGGTTCGTTTCTGGGGCGTGCGCGGCTCCATACCCACGCCCGGACCTGAAACCGTCGAGTACGGTGGAAACACGTCCTGCGTCGAGCTGCGCTGCGGCCCGGAGCGACTCATCCTCGATGCCGGTAGCGGTCTGCGCCGGCTCGGACTGGAGCTCGCGCGCGAACTCGCAGGGCAGCCGCTCGCGGCGAATTTACTGCTCTCGCACACGCACTGGGATCACATCCAGGGTCTGCCATTTTTTCGGCCCGCCTACGACCGGGCGAATCGGGTGCACATTCTCGGTGCGCCCGGAACCCGCGCGAAAATCGAGACCGCGCTCCGCGCGCAAATGGACCCGATCGAGTTTCCCGTGCCCCTGCAATTCCTCGCCGGGATTGCGGCGATCGATGAATTTGCGAGCAGCGCAACGACGCTCGGCGCGTTTGGCGTGCGCACGCTTGGGCTGAATCATCCCGGCGGTTGCACCGGTTTCCGGATTGAAGCCGCCGGCCGCACGGTCGCCTATCTGCCCGACCACGAACCGTATCGTCTCGCGATTGAATCCGGCGATCCGGCGGTCGCCGCGCGCGCGAAACAGGCCGAGAACGACCTCGTCGATTTCCTCGCCGGCTGCGACCTTCTGATTCTCGATTCGCAATACGATCGCGCGGATTACCCGATCCACGTCGGCTGGGGGCACGGCTGTCTCGACGACAGCGTCGCCCTTGCGGCGCGCGCGGGTGTCGGGCAGCTCGTGCTTTTCCATCACGATCCCGAACACGACGACCGCAAGATCGACGCGATGCTGGCGCAGGCGCGTCGGATGGTTTGTGAAATAGGCGCGTCGTTGGAGGTCACGGCCGCGCGCGAGCGGGAAGAGCTCGCGCCGCGCGCGCGCCAACAGCTCGCCGCCTGAGTCCATCGCCATGTCGTTGCAGCGCTTGTCTCTCCTGAGCGGCATCGCCGCCGTCACTCTCGGCGGGCTCCTGCTTCAGGATCGCGCGCAGACCGTGCTCCTCCCGCATCTCCGGAACCTCGCGCGCGACGCCCTCGCGCAAGCCGGTCGGACGACGCCGGCGAATCCCGATCTCGTTTTTCTCGCGATCGATTCCGACTCCGTCAGCCTCGATGCCACGACCGATGTGAAAGGGCTTTACGGCCTCCGCGCGGAGGCTTCGGAAGAGGCGCACGCCCTCGCGCTCATGAGCAAAGCCTGGCCCTGGCCGCGCGAAGTTTACGCGCTCGTTTTGCAGCGCCTGGTCGAGGCGGGCGCGAAGGTCGTGGCCTTCGATCTAATTTTTCCGACCTCTACGCCTAACGACGAGCCGTTCGAGCGCGCGCTCGAGTGTTACCGCGCGCACGCCATTATCGCGAGCAACTTTACTTCCGGCTCGGCGCGGGGCTCGTTCACGACCGGCGCGAGCATTACGCGCCCGCCTGATTCGCTCATTCCCGACACGAAACCGACCGACGATCGCGTCGCCTACAGCAACTTCTGGCCGGACGAAGACGACGTCGTTAGGCACGCGCAATATCGGATCACTTTCGAGCAGGTGGAAGGCAAACCGAGCGCGCCGGACTCGGAGCGTTTTCTTTCTTTTGGGGCGCAGGTTTTGCGCAAATCCGGTCACGCCGACGCGATTCCGGCCGGGCTCGACGATCATCTTTTCCGTTTTACGGCGCCCTCGCGAGAGGGCTTTGCGCCCCGCTCTCTCTTCGAGATTTTCGTACCCGATTACTGGAAACATAATTACCAGTCCGGCGCCTTCTTCCGCGGCAAAACCGTCGTCATCGGCGCGGAAGGAAACTGGCAGCACGACGAACATCCGACTCCGTTCGGCTCCATGCCCGGGCCGGAGCTGCATCTGAACGCGATCAACGCCGCGCTCCATCATGAGTTCATCGGCGAGCTCTCGCCCCGCGCGGTCCTCCTTGTCACGATCGCCGCCGGCCTACTCGCGGTTCTTTTATCGCTCGCGATTCCTTCGCCCTGGCTCCGTTTACTCGCGCTCGCCGCGACTGATGCCGGCTGGGCCTGGATCGCGCTCACCGCATTTAATCACGCCTCGATCTATCTCCCGATCGCTGCGCCCGGCTTGCAGTTTAACGTCACCGTCCTCCTCGGGCTCGCGGTCGATTTCACCCTCGAGCGGATGGAGAAAGGGCGCGTCCGGCAAACCCTAGAGCGCTACGTCTCGCGCGATGTCGTCCGCGAGATGCTCGATAAACCGAAGCTCTTCGAGCAGGCGCTCGGCGGCGTCTCGAAACGGGTCACGATCCTTTTCTCCGATATCCGCGGCTACTCGAAAGTGAGCGCGGCGAGCGACCCGCAGACGCTCGTGCGCCAGCTCAACGACTATCTCACGGCGATGGTGGAATGCGTTTTCCGCCACGGCGGCACCCTCGACAAATTCATGGGCGACGCCGTCATGGCGGTCTGGGGAAATGTGCGAAGCGAAGGCCCCGCCGACGACGCCGTCGCGGCCGTGCGCGCCGCGCTCGCGATGCGCATCGAGCTCGCGCGGCTCAACGCAAAGTGGCGCCGGGAAGGCCTGCCGGAACTGACCATCGGCATCGCGCTCACTCATGGCGCGGTCATTTCCGGCAACATCGGCTCGCCCCAACGGATGGAGTTTACCGTCATCGGCGATCCCGTGAACGTGACTTGGAAAATGCAGGAGCTAACCAAGCGCGTCCGCGCCGATCTGGTCGTGAGCAAGAGCATGGAAGCATTCATCGTCGAACATTTCGAGGTGCAGGCGCTTGGGAAGTTCGCGCTCCACAGCGTCCCCGGGGAATGGGAAATCTTCGCGCTCTCCCAGCCGATCCCGACCCCGAGTGTCGTTAGGCAAGAGCAAAAGCTTACGGCCTCTTGATCGGCGCGGCACCGGTTTTCGCGAGCTCGGCGCTTAGCCGCGCCACCTCTTCCGGGATACTTTTCCAGCGTTCCTCGATCGCCGGCGCGTCTTTTTGCAGACCGGTCGCCGCCGCTGTTTGTTCTGGGGTCGGCGCCGCGTCGACCTGCTGCAGATCGCCGAAGAGCTTCGCCGTTTTGCTCAGGAGATCGAACTCGAGCGGCTGACCGGAGCGAACCGCTGCCGGGTTGGCGAATGCCGCCAGCTTCGAGTGCAGCGTTTCAATCTTTTCGAGCGCGGATTTGTCGGTCGTGACTGTTTTTAGTTCATCTACCTTCGTCAAAAGCTTGCCGTATTCCTTTCCGATTGGCAGGAGCTGGCGACGCAATTCGTAGAGCGCCTGCGAGAGCTGAAACTGCTGCGCGAGATCGGCGGCTGACGCTTGCACCCGTGGATCGATTTTTACCTGGAGCGGCTGCGTGAGCGTCTTTCCACCCGTCGTTAGGCTGACGGTGTAGCTGCCCGGCACGGCCCAGGGCGCGGTCGGTTGCGGTGCGGTCTCACGCGGGATCGCCGTCATCGGATATTCCGCCTCTGCCTCCGGTAACGGCGCGCCGTGCAGGTTCCAGAAGAAGCGATGCAGCCCGGGCGTAGCCGGTAAGACCGTCGGCGGTTTCACCCAGTAACGCGGGATTTTTAGTTTCTCGTCGACCTTCGGAACCGGGTCGGTGCTCGCGTAACGGCGCACCGCTTTTCCGCTCGCGTCCTTGATCTCGAGCGTGACCGGCCCGGATGTTTCTGTGCCTAACGAATAACTGAGGGCGGCGCCTTCCGGCGGATTCTCGCCCGCCGGTTCGTCGGGTGGAAGCGGTGTGTCCGTGTTCGAGTTCCAGCGCACCCGCAGCGCCGTCGCCGGCTGGAAAAGTTGTGCGCCGGACTCGTTAGGCTGAAGTCGCCGCAGCGGCGTGAGATCGTCGAGAATCCAGAAGCCGCGGCCGTGCGTCGCGATGCAAAGGTCGTCGTCTTTCACGATCACATCGCGGACCGAAACCGCCGGCAGATTCAGGCGCAGCGATTGCCAATGATCGCCGTCGTCGAGCGAGTAATAAACGCCGCGCTCCGTCGCCGCGAAGAGGAGGCCGCGCCGTTTCGGATCTTCGCGCACGGCGTTGACGTTCTCGTCGACCGGCAAACCCTGCACGATTTCCTGCCAGGTTTTCCCGTCGTCGTGCGTCCGGTAAATATGCGGGCGCAGGTCATCGAGTCGGATCGTGTTCACCGCAGCGTAGGCGCTCGGCGCCTCGAAGTGACTCGCGTCCATGACCGAGACTTTCCACCACGCGCTGAGTTGGGGCGGGGTTACGTCGCGCCAGTTTTTGCCCCCGTCGGTCGTGACGTGAATCAGGCCGTCGTCCGTGCCCGCCCAGATCCGTTTCACGTCGAGCGGGGAGGGCGCGAGGGCGTAAATCACGCCGCGCTGTTTCGGTTGCGCGGTCGGCTCATCGCGAAATTTCCCGACGCTTGCCGGGATTTCGTAAGTCTTTCGGGTCAGGTCGGGGCTCGCCTGTTTCCAATGCTGCCCGCCGTCGCGCGTCTGCCAAAGCGTGTTCGCGGCGAAGAACAAAAGATGCGGATCGACCGACGACAAAACCACCGGCTCCGTGCGGATAACCCGGAAGTCGTCCGTGCGAAAAGCCTGCGGCGTGACGTCCTGCGCCTGGTGCGTGCGCCGGTCGTAGCGGCTCAGTTTTCCGCCATAAACGATCTCGGGATTTAGTGGATCGGCGACCACGTAGCCATACTCTTCCGCGCCCACCGGGTGCCAGTCGCGGAAGGTGATCTGGCCATTCGGCCCGCGGCTCTCGATCCCGACCGAGCCACTTTCCTGCTGGCCGCTGTAGAGGCGATACGGGAACGAATTATCCGCACTCACGTGATAGAGCTGCGCGGTCGATTGGTTATACCAGGAGCCCCAGGTCGCGCCGCCGTTCACGGTCACGATCGCGCCCTGATCACTCGCGAGCGCGACGACATTCGAGTCGTTAGGCGAGATCCACATGTTTTGGTAATCGTCGCCGCCGGGCGCGCCGCGCCAACCGATCCAGGCCTTGCCGCCGTCGGTTGATTTCCAACAAACGACGCTCGCGGAATAAAGCACGTTGGCGTTTTTCGGATCGAACCGCACCACCGGCAGATCGCCGCCGCCGATTCGGATCGCAGGGCGCGCATCGGTTGTCGCCAGCGACCAATGCTCGCCCGCGTCGTCCGAGCGATAGAGTTGCGACGCGCCCGGAGTGGCCAAGGTCGCGATCAATGTCTTCGGCGAACTCGGGGCGATCGCGAGGTTGGCCTGCACAATGACGGCCGGCAAACCGCCGCCGAGTTGTTTCCAGGTGGCGCCGCCGTCGGTCGATTTAAAAATGCCGCCGCCGGGGCCATTCCACGCGGCATTTTCCCACGGGCCCTCGCGCGCTTCCCAAAGCGAGGCGTAAACGATCGCCGGATTCGCCGGATCGATCTGCACGTCCGCGGCGCCGGTGTTCTCGTCCCGGTAGAGGATGCGCTTCCAGGTCTCCCCGCCATCCAGCGAGCGATAGACGCCATCGCCCGTCGAGAGGTCCGGCCTCTGCAGTCCTTCGCCGCTGCCCGCATAGATAACCTCGGAAT
>JBPCRH010000261.1:0-3832 GCA_050997075.1 Chthoniobacterales bacterium | reverse complement strand
AGAGCCGTGGAGTGCGCCTGATAAACGCGACTACTACGAACGATTTTCGGTGCCGATCGAACGATGGTTGGACGCCGGTTACGGATCGTGTCTGCTCCGGGAACCCGGCGCGGCTCGGGTAGTCGCCGAGGCGCTCGAGCACTTTGCCGGCGAACGCTATGATCTAGGCGCCTGGGTCGTGATGCCAAACCATGTGCACGCGCTGGTCACGCCTAAACCCGGGCATGATTTGAGCGAGATCCTGCATTCCTGGAAACGTTTCAGCGCGCGCGAGATCAATCGGGCGCGCGGGAAGGAAGGCCAGCTCTGGCAGCACGAATCCTACGATCACATCGTGCGCGACGAAGCGTCGTTAGGACGGATCACGGAATACATCGAAGGGAACCTGGAGGCCGCGGGGATAACTGTGGCGGAGAGTTCCATGGCCGCGCAGGTTTCCCCCGTGGCGCAAGTTTTTAACTTGCGAGGGCGGCCTGCTGCAGATGCGCAGAAGAGGCAAGTTACAAACTTGCCCCACATGCGAGTGCAGATCGAGTCGCCCGGCGAAGGCTGGACGCAGGATCCCGACGTGCTCGATACCTGGTTCTCAAGCTGGCTCTGGCCTTTCGAAACCATGGATGCGGAAACGCGCGCGAAGTTTTATCCGACGAGCGATCTCGTGACTGCGCCGGACATCATTTTCTTCTGGGTCGCGCGCATGATCATGGCCGGGCTGGAGTGGACCGGGGAAGCGCCGTTTCGCGATGTTTTTTTTACCGGCCTCATCCGCGACGCTTCCGGGCGGAAGATGAGCAAGTCGTTAGGCAACTCGCCCGACCCGCTCGACCTGATCGGGAAATACGGCGCGGATGGCGTGCGCTTCGGCCTCATGCGGATCGCGCCGACCGGCCAGGATATTCGCTTCGACGAGAAGCAGGTCGAGGAAGGCCGGAACTTCGCGAACAAGCTTTATAACGCGACCCGTTTTCGGCAGCTGCACGGTGGCGAAACCGAAGGCGAAATCAATCCCGCGCTCCTCATGAGCGACGACAAATGGATTTTGCTCCGACTCGATCACGCGATCCGCGCGGTCACGGTCGCGCTCGAGGATTACAATTTCAGCGAAGCCGCGCAGGCGCTTTACCGCTTTTTCTGGAGCGAATATTGCGACTGGTATCTCGAAGCGAGCAAGGCCGCGCTCGGCTTCCCCGGCGAAGGCGAGATGACCCCGCGGAAGGTAAACACGCTCGCGGTGATCGACTTTATCCTCGGGCTCACGCTCCGTTTGTTTCACCCGTTCATGCCTTTCCTCACCGAGGAGCTTTGGCACGGGCTCGGATTCAACACCGACCTACCTAACGATCAGGGCGGGGAGACGATTCAGTTTGCGCGCTGGCCGGAGCCGCTCGACGACGATTTTAAAGCGCACTACCGCCTCCTGCCTAACGACGAAGCGCAGGCGAACGCGAAATACGAAACCGTCCTTGCGGGCCGCGGGTTGCGCCGCGATTTCAAGATCGCCTCGAACAAGCGCGTCGCCTTCGTGCTCGTGTCGCCGACGCCGCTACCGGAGGAAGAAGCGGCGGTCCTGAAGATCCTGCTCAACGCAGAGCCGCTCGAGCTGCCGGCAAATTACGAGCCCGTGCACGGCACCCCGACTGCGCTCACGCCACTCGGTGCGCTTTACCTGCCGCTCGAAGGCCTGGTCGACGTCGAAGCCGAGCGGGCTCGTCTCGGCAAAGAGATCGCGAAGATCGAAGCCGAGCTGGTCACCGTCGGGAAAAAACTGACGAACGAGAACTTCGTCGCGAACGCCCCGGCGGCGGTCGTGACCGAGCATCGCCAGCGCCAGGCCGATTTCAGCGCACGCCTCGCGCAGCTACAGCAGCTGCGCGACTCATTAGGCTGAGGCGAGGGCGCGCGGCGGCGCGCGGAAGACGACCTGGTTGCCGTTCACGGTCGCGCCGCGTTTTTCAAAAAAAGCCTTCAGTTCCGGCGTGTAATAGGTCCCGTCCCACTCCTGGTTAAACTCAAACCAGAGCTGGGCGCGCGGGCGGAGATGCCGCTTGAGATCGTCGAGGAAAAAATCCCATTCCGCCGGGCCCCAGAGGTTCGCGTGCTTGTGATCGTTGAAGCAGATGAGGTGCGCGCTAACCGCGTCGAACGGCGCGCCCAGATCGGGGAGCGGCTCGAAGGCTTTGATCCGCCAAACCGCGCGCGGGACGGCCAGGAGCCGGGTCATTTCGTTGAACATCTCCATGTCACCCAGGTCGAGCCCGAGGATTTCGTGCCCGAGCAGTTTGCAGATGTAGAGGAAGTAACCGCTGCCGCAGCCGATATCGAGCACGCGTCGGGCGCGCCCGCGATCGAGATCGAGGGCGCGAATGCGACGGATGTTGTAGGAGAGCCAGGTGCGCCAATCGAGATACTTGGGCGGATCGCCGCCAGGATCGTCGACCTGATAACGCCGGCGAATTATTTCGAATTGCTCCTGATCGATCGTGGCCATGATCGTCTCGGCGTCGAGCCTGGCGGGACCGCGCAGTGGTTTGAGCAGACGGCGGCTGTGGCGCTGCGCGCTTTTCAGCGCGTTGCCGGTAGCGACTTTGCGAATTTTTTCAGTAAGCCGCATGGCGGAAGCAGAGGAACGCGGTAGCGAAGACGGAGCGCGCGCTCCCGACGAGTTCGTCCGTTGCGGCGCGGCGGCAAATCTGCCATAACGAAGTGGCTGCGCAAAGGCGGCGTCTCATGAAGTGGTGGCAAATCCTCATCTGGTGCGCGGTGGCCCTGCTCGGCGCAGGCGCGGTCGCCGTCCTCGCGCTCGCCCGCGGCGAAGAGGTGAGCGCGCTCTGGATCGTGACCGCCGGGCTCTGCGCGACTGCGATCAGCTACCGCTTTTACAGCAAATGGCTCGCGGCCAAAGTCCTCGTGCTCGATGACAACCGGGCCACGCCCGCGCTCGTGGTCGATGACGGGAAAGACTTCGTCCCGACCAATCGCTGGATGGCGTTCGGCCATCACTTCGCCGCGATCGCAGGCCCGGGGCCGCTCGTCGGCCCGGTGCTGGCGGCGCAGTTCGGCTACCTCCCGGGGACGTTGTGGATCTTGATCGGGGCGACGTTAGGCGGCGGCGTCCACGACATGATCGTGCTCTTTGCTTCCGTCCGGCGGCGGGGGAAGACGCTCGGGCAGATGGTGAAGGAAGAAATCGGGAGCGCGGTCGGCACGCTCGCGATGATCAGCGTCCTGGCCATCATGGTCATCTTGCTCGCAGTGCTCGCGCTCGTCGTCGTGCAGGCGCTCGCGAAAAGTCCCTGGGGCGTTTTCACGATGGCGACGACGATTCCAGTCGCGTTGATCATGGGAATCGGTTTGCGTTCCGGCCGCGTCGGCGTCGGGGCGATGACGGTTTTCGGATTGTTAGGGCTGCTCCTGGGGGTCTGGGGCGGGCAGTTTTTGCACGACTACCCGATGATTGAAAGCTGGTTTCAGCGCGACCAAAAATGGCTCGCCTGGGCACTGATGGTTTACGGATTCGCGGCCTCCGCTCTGCCCGTCTGGCTGCTCCTGACTCCGCGCGATTATCTCAGCACTTTCCTTAAACTCGGCGCCGTCGCGGCGCTCGCTGTCGCGGTGCTCGTGATTCATCCGACCATGCAAATGCCGGCGCTCACGCGCTTCATCGATGGCACCGGCCTCGTGTTTGCCGGGCCGGTTTTTCCTTTCGTCTGCATCACCATCGCCTGCGGCGCCGTCTCCGGATTTCACTCGCTCATCGCTTCCGGGACGACGCCGAAGATGTTGCCGCGCGAATTTCGCGTTCGCGACATCGGTTACGGCGCGATGATTACTG
>JBPCRH010000243.1:0-5292 GCA_050997075.1 Chthoniobacterales bacterium | reverse complement strand
AAGTTCATCGCCCGCGGCGTCGTCCTGTCGTTAGCCGTCTGGATGGATGTGCGCCTGACCCGCTAACTATTTCGGAATCTGCGGATGCGTGCCCCACGCACTCGGCGACGGGCCCATGGTGAAGGCGATCGTGCCGCCGTTTTTCACCGCAGGGAAGGGCAGAAACGGATTGTCGAGCGGCTGCCCGTTCAACTCGACCGACTGCACATACTTGTTCTCCTCCGACAAATTCTGCGCCGTCATCGTGAACGTCTTCCCGTTCGAAAGATGGAGCGCGGCTTTCGGCAATTGCGGCGCGCCGATCACGTAAGAAGCGCTCGCCGGACAGACCGGATAGAACCCGAGACAGGTGAAGATATACCAGGCCGACATCTGCCCGCAGTCGTCGTTGCCGCTGAGCGAGCCCGGCTGGTTGCCATATTGCGTCGTCACCACTTCGCGCAAGCGCTGCGCCGCTTTCGCCGGCTGCCCCGCATACGAATAGAGATAGATGACGTGATGGCTGGGCTCGTTCCCGTGCCAGTATTCGCCGATGCGCCCCTGAATATCGGAGACGCCCTAGCTCGCATCGGCTTCGTGAAAAGTGAAAAGCTGATCAAGCTTCGTCGCGAACTTTTTCGGGCCGCCCATCAACTGCATCAAGCCCGGCACATCCTGCGGGACGAACCACGAATACTGCCAGCTCGTCCCTTCCGTGAAATCATTCACGCCCGCGGTTTCGTCGTAGTGATGCGGATTGAACGGCGTGTGCCATTTGCCTAACGAGTCCTTCCCGCGCATCAGACCGACCTCCGGATCGAAAAGATTTTTGTAACTAGCGGCCCGTCTATCGAAATAGGCCGCGTCATCCTTCTTCCCGAGCGCCCGCGCCATCTGCGCGATGCAGTAATCGTCGTAGGCGTATTCGAGCGTTTTCGAGACCGACTCGTTCTCCTTCTCGAACGGCACCCAACCGAGCTTCGCGTAGGTGGCGACGTGGTCGTAATTCGGATTCAGCGCGGTCGTCCTGGCCGCTTCGTACGCGCGCTCGCGATCGAACCCGGGCACGCCTTTCAAAAACGCATCCGCGATCACCGGCACCGCGTGATAACCGACCATGCACCAGGTTTCGTTCGCCTGGAGCGACCAGATCGGGAGCATGCGCTCCACGCTTTGATCGTAGTGCGCGAGCATCGACTTGATCATGTCGGCATCGCGCGGCGCCTGGACGAGCGCGAAGAGCGGATGCGTCGCGCGGAAGGTGTCCCAGAGCGAGAAGATAGTGTAGTTCGTGAACCCTTTCGCGAGGTGAATGTTCTGGTCGAGACCGCGGTATTCGCCGGTCACATCCTGGTAAAGATTCGGCGCGAGGAAGGTGTGATAGACCGAGGTGTAAAAGGTCTCTTTTTGCGCCTGCGTGCCTTCGATCTCGATCCTCGCCAGCTCCGTGTCCCACAGCGCGCGGGTGCGTTGGCGGAGCGCGTCGAAGTTCCAATCTTTGATCTCGGCATCGAGATTCTTCAGCGCGTTCTCTGCGCTCACAGCCGACACCGCGACCTTGATCAGGATCTGCTCGTTAGGCTTGGTCGCGTAGTGCGCGACGAATTGGAGGTTCGCGCCCGTCGCCTCCTTCGCGCTCCGGAAACGATAGGTGTCGTATTTGACTGGCTTGCCGTCGCCGAAGATTTCCGCCTTCTCGAACGGCCGCGAATAACGCGCCGCAAAATAGATCGGCCGTTCCTTCGCCCAACCGCTCACGAGGTGATAGCCGGTTACGGTCGAATCATCCTTCACCCGCACGTGCGACCAGATTACCTTCCATTTCTTGCCGGTGAGGACATGCGCGAGGTCGGTCAGGATCGAAGCCTGCTCGCTCGCAGGAAAGGTCATTCGCATCATGCCCGCGCGTTCGCCCGCGGTCAGCTCCACGGTCACGCCAGACTTCTGCAGCCTGACTTTGTAATAGGCCGCCGCGGCCGATTCGTCTTCGTGCGCATAAGCGGAGAGATAACCGGTTTCTGGCTGGCCCTTTGTTCCCGCTCCCAGTTTCACGTCGCCGATTTGCGGCACGAAAAGGAAATCGCCCAGATCGGGAATTCCCGTTCCAGTCAGATGCGTGAGGCTGAAGCCGAAAATCGTCGGATCCGCGTATTCGTAACCCGACGCCGTTTCCCAAAGCAGATCATCCGTATCCGGACTCAACTGCACCATCCCGAACGGCGCCGACGGTCCCGGGTAAGTGTTCCCTTCGCCCTTCGTGCCGACGAACGGCCGGATGTAATCCGAGAGCCGCGTCGCGTCCGGCGCGCCGAACGTGACGATCGGCGCCAGCAAAAGCGCCACCGCGAAAAAATGGGTTCGTTTTACCATGTGCGTCGCAAGGGATGCGCCTCCGTATTAAAAACAATCTTGTCGAAATCGAGCGCGTCCGGCGGCGCGAAAAGGAGATAGAAATATTTGAACGTCTCCGCGAAGACGAAGCTTTCCATCTCATCGCGTTTCGTTTTCGCGATCATGTCGCTCAGCGCCGCGTAGCCGACGTCGTTGCGGCAATATTTGACGAAGTCGGCGAACATCGTCTCGCCCATCCGCCGATACGCGGGGTCGTGCGTGAAATGATGCAGGTAATAAGTCGATTCCACGATCTCCGGGCGCAGATGATACGTCTTCGCCAACACGGTCATCGTTTTGTAGTCGAGCACCTCCGGTTCGATTCCATGGAGGTTCCACATTTTGAACGACGAAGCCTGCAAACGCCGCGCGCGTGTCACGTCCCCGGAGAGCGCGAGCAGCGCCGGAAAAAATGCGTCGAGCGCGCCGTAGGTCGTGCCCGTCCGCGCGCCGGTTTGCATATTCGCCTGGCCATACCAAAGCGCGCCGCGCGTTTCATCCGCGAGATATTTCTGCACCGCCGGGATGCTCGCCTGCCACATCGCGCGGCAATCTTCGTCGCCGAAGAGCAGCCAGCATTTCCACAGGTATTCGTAGTAGAAATCGATCCCGCCGCTGACGTGACTCTCCGCGTTCGTCCACACGCCGGTCTCGACATTGATCTCGCTCCCGACCAGCCCGATCGGCGAGCGCCGCTTGAAAGTCTCGACCAGCGCGCGTTTCGCTTTCTCGTAGAAGATCGGTTTGCCCGTGAGCTTGCTCAGCGTCCCGAATTCCAGCAGCAACGTGCCCGTTTCCGCCGGATTACTGAGCGGATTTTTCACCGCGCCGGTGCGCAGATTCACCAGGACGTAAGGCAATCCGGTCGGAGAATTAAACGCCGGCAATAAGCGCGTGCCGAGATTCTCCGCCAAGCTCAGCAGTCGCTTATCGCCCGTCAGTTGGTAACTCGAAAGCAAGCCGCCTAACAAACGGATCGTAATCTCGAAATTCTTCACGTAAACATCCCGATCGAAAGACAGTCGGGTCGCGATCAACTCGCGCGTTTTGTCTGCCTCCGCATCGAGATGCATGAGCACGAGCGTGTCGAGCGCATCCACCGGGCTCATCATGAGCGACTCGCCATACCAATCGTGCGCCGTCTTGCTCAGAGGCTTGAGCGCATCGTGGCCCCAGGCGTATCGCTTGTAGCCATTCCACGCGTGCAGGAATTCCGTCCGCACCTGCGCCGCCACTTGGCGCGCGCGTTTGTCCTCGCGCGCTCTCTGGCAACCGGCGAGCACGAGCACGAGCACGAGCGCGATTGGGGCGTGGCGACGCGACATGCGCGATCCTTAGCCGCTCCGCGCGTCGCTGACCAGCCCTTCGTCCGGAGAGTCAGCCCCCCTCATGCCTAACGAGGCGCGATCGGAGGTGGTTCTGGCACCGCGGGAGGCTTTGTCGTCGCCCAATCCCATTCCTCGCCGCCGCGTTTGACCAGGGCATCAAGGTCTTCCGGCAGGAGGAAGCGCGCTGCAGAAAGCTTCTCGGCGGCGGCGCGGAACTGCGTCAGATATTCCTCGCGTGAGGGGTAGCGTTCGGCGATCGGACGCCGCGGTTCGTCCGCGGTTTTAGCGTCGGCGCTGGTTTTTGGGAAAGGCAGATCGGAGCCGATGAAACTGACGCGCTCGGCGGGCAGGCCCGTGCTCGGGTCGCGCAGATTCCAGCCGGTGTAGGTAGCGATGGGGACGTCCAGCTCGGGCAGGCGGATGCCGCCGAGGTCGTTTCCGTCGGGGTCAATCTGCGGGACGAAGACGGGGAACGGCGCGCCCACGGTCGCCGGTTGTTTCACGATGATGCGGCTTTTCCATTGCGGCCCAAAATCGAGATGGAAGGCCTGCTGGACGCGTCCAGGCGGGTGGACGCCGGAAATTTTCGGGAACTTCAGCTCCGCGCGACTGATGAGTGTGTGGTCGGAGAGTTTCGGATAAACACTCGGAGGGGGCGCCTTTTCGTCGTGCACCCAGGCATCCATGGCGACAAACCAGCTCCGCCAAAAGTAGAGGATGGGATTGGGGTTGGGCAGATTTTGCCCGAGCAGAGCGCTCTCCTCATCGCGCTTCGGGGGGAACGAGGCGCTGAAATGTTGCAGCCCGGCCGCGAAATAAATGCGAACGTTATCGAGCAGCGGAAGATCCTTTTTCCCATCAGGCGAAGTGCTGATGAGCGAGGCGGCGCGGGACCAATATTCGTAGGAAGTATTGGTGTAGAAAATTTTCGGGACGACGCGAGCCGAAACGGCGCGATCAAGCAGACCCGCTTTTTGTCCTGTCACCGGGTCGGTGGTTGGGATGTCGGCGAAGGGGAAAATATCCGTTGGATAGAAGAAGGTGTTGGTCGGTTGAGCGTCGCGCGAGGGCTGGGCGAAACGGTGATTGAAGCTGCCGCGGCCCGCGCCCGCGACATGGATGAGCAGTCCGTCGATGGCCTTTTTCCCGTTCTCATCGGCGTTGAAGCCGTCGAAGAGAAACTGGCGGAGAAAGCGGCCGCTCTGCGAGATGCCCATGGCTTCGACGCGCTGCACCGGAGCGACGTCGTTGCGCTCGCTCTTGAGGTAGGAAGCGAAGTCGCGGACGGCCGCGAGCCCGAGACCGACGACGACCGGATCCTGCGCGCGATAGACGACTTCGTAGATTTTGCCCGGCTCGAAACCGCTCGTTAGGCGAAAGGCGCGCAGGCCGGCGCCGAGTTTCGAATTCTCGACGAAATCCCAATCCTTCCGCGGGATGGCGCGGCGCGGGCCGAAAGGGGTATCGCGTACGGTGAGGACATTTGCCGGATCCTGCGGATCGGAGCAGGCGTATTCGGTCCCGCCGCTGGTCCCTGCGATCATGTGCCAGAGCGGTTGTTAGACCGCTCTCTCGGTCACAAAAAGATCGGAGC
>JBPCRH010000353.1:0-13381 GCA_050997075.1 Chthoniobacterales bacterium | reverse complement strand
ATCCTCCAGTTGGCGGCGCGTCGTCTCGAGGTCTTCCCATTTCGCCATCAGATCCTTGATCCCAGCATGCTCGCGCATGACGTCGCTGGCGCGCTTCCGATTATCGAAAAGCTGCGGATCGGCGATGTCGTTCTCGAGCTCGCGAAAACGCTCGCGCTTGCGGTCGATGAGGGCGTGGAAGTCCATAAACAAAAACGGTGACTCCGAAAACGTTCGGAGTCACCGTTTGTGCGGCGGAATCAGCTAAACTTTCTTGACGCCGACGCCGGCGCGGGAAGCTTTCGTGCTGCCGTAGCGGCGCGCGAATTTCTCGACGCGTCCCGCGGTGTCGACGAACTTCTGCTCGCCGGTGAAGAAAGGATGGCAGGCGGCGCAAATGCCGATCTTGATGTCCTTCCGCGTCGAGCGGGTATGGTAGACCGTCCCACAGGCGCAGCTAATCTCAGTCTCGGTGTAATCAGGATGAATGTCCGTTTTCATAGGTCAAAAAGAGCTGGCAAAGTAGCCGCGAAGCGGGTGCGTCGCAAGTGACGATCGCCGCCGACCCACTCCTCGCGGCCTGGGACGAAACGCTGAGCCGACGCGGCGCGGATCCGGCCATCTTCGACGCGCAGGGACGCGTGCTTTTTCGCTTCCGCGAGCTTGAGGCACTAAGCCGTTCCTGCGCGCTCAATTTCAGCGCCGGAGAAATTCTCGCGCTCCAGATCGGGAATCATCCGCACTGGCCGGCCTGGTTCCTCGCGGCGCTCCGGCAGGGTGTGGTCGTGCTCCCGCTCGAGCAAACCGTGAGCGCGCAGGAGCGCACTTCCGCCATACGCACCTGCCGCGCGGCCGGCCTCATGACCGCGCCGGATAAACCGATCGAGCGACTGGCGGAGCCGGGCGCGATCGATTGGGATGACCGGCCGCCCGTGCTCCTGAAGCTCACGTCCGGCACGACCGCGGCGCCGCGCGCGATTCGTTTTCGGAGCACGCAGCTCCTCGCCGATGCCGCGCAAATCTGCGACACCATGGGCATCGGCGAGCGCGACCTGAATTTTGGCGTGATCCCGTTTTCGCATTCCTACGGTTTTAGCAACCTGATCACTCCGCTTTTAGTGCGCGGAGTGCCGCTGGTGGTGAGCAGCGATCGGATGCCGCGCGCGGTGCTCGAGGATCTCGCACGCACGGAGGCGACGGTCTTCCCGGGGGTGCCGCTTTTCTACCAGGCTTTTGCGGAAATGCCGGAGGCACCGGCGCTGCCGCGGCTGCGCCTTTGCATCTCCGCGGGCGCACCGCTCACGCGCCCGGTCGCGCGGAATTTCCGGGCCAGGTTCGGTCTCGCGATTCACTCCTTTTACGGCGCCTCGGAATGTGGCGGGATTTGTTACGACCGCGCCGCGACCGATGAACGCGAGGGTTTCGTCGGTTCGGCGAGGAAAGGTGTGACCTTGTTACCTAACGAATCCGGAGTCAGCGCGACGCAGCTCGAGGTGCGGAGCGCCGCGGTCGGCGACGGTTACTTCCCGGAACCCGAAGCACTAAAACTCAGCGCGGGCGTTTTCCGTCCGGACGATCTCGTCGAGATGAATCCCGAAGGCGTGCGCCTCGTCGGGCGGCTTTCCGACGTGATCAACGTCGCCGGGAAAAAGGTGAACCCGGCGGAGGTCGAAGCACACCTTCTTTCCTTTGCGGGCGTGCACCAAGCCGTGGTTTTCGGGCGCGCCTCGCTCTCGCGTAACGAGGAGGTGACCGCCTGCGTCGTGGCCGCGAGCGGGATCGAGGAAGCGGCGCTCCTCCAGTTTTGTCGGGAACGCCTGAGAGGTTGGCAGGTGCCGAAGCGGGTTTTCTTCGTCGCGCAGCTCCCCGCGAACGAGCGCGGGAAGGTGAGCCGGCGCGCAATTGCCGCCCATTTTGCGCCGGGAGCCGACCGGCCAAAGAACTCGGAGGCGCTCACTTGACGGTTTAGCCGCGATTGTAAAATTAGAACCACTAAACCTATGCGAACCATCCTTCTTTCCACGCTCGGCGCTCTCATTCTGCTCGCGACCTTTTCCGGCTGCTCCACCACTGTCCGGACGGATAACGGCCACGCCGTGACCACCGGCGTGCACTCCCGTTAGGCGCAGCGGCGCCTCACCGGGCGACGCGAATATTTGAGGAGCGCGGGACGCGCGAGAAACTTCTTTGCTTTTCGCGCACGACCCGTCATTTCTAGGCGCGACACGTTAGGCTTGACTTGCGTCCGGCTGCGTTTCGGAAGTTACTCCTCATCATGGTGCACGAAGCTGATCCCGCCGCTGCCACGCCGTCCGCTTTCCAGGTTTTAATCCTCGAGCCGGATGAGAAGCTGAGCGCCGAGATCGTCGCCGCGCTCAAGGCAGCGGTGCCGGGCACGAGCAGCGCGGTCGCGCGCTCGGTGAGCGAGGCCCAGCATCTCGTAGTCGCGCAAAAACCGGAGCTCTTCGTTCTTGATGTCGATGCCGGGTACGATTCCGCGCAGGAGTTCGTCTACGATCTGCGCACGAGTCATCCGAAAGCGCGCGCGATCATTCTCACCGCGACCCACTTCACCGCGCAACGCGATCACGTGGCGGGCCTCGGCCCGATCCATTTTCTCGAGAAGCCCTTCCCGCGCGGCGATTTTATGACGTTGGTAGAGGCGCTCCTCGCGCCGGCCGGGAGCAGCGAAGGCGAGCGCTTCCAAGGCACGCTCAGCGACCTGCACATCGCGGATATCATCCAGCTCAAGTGCATCAGTGGCGCGACCTCGATGCTAGAGTTCACCGGGCCGAAGGGCGAAAAAGCGCGGGTTTATTTCGAGAACGGGCAGGTGCGCCATGCGACCGCGCCGGGCAAGGAAGGTCGCGAGGCATTTAACCAGATCGTCGACTGGAAAGGCGGCGTTATCTCCGAGGTGCCGGTGCCGGAGAACCCGCCGCGAACAATCACGCTCGATTGGCAGGTGCTCTTGATGGAAGCGGTCCGCACGATCGATGAAAGCCGCGGCACCGAAACCAGCAAAACGAAGGCCCCGGGGGCGGTCGCCGGCAAAACCATTTTAGTGATCGACGACAGCCTCATGCTCCTGAGTTTCGTGAAAGAAATCCTGACCGAGGAAAATTATCACGTGGTCACTGCGCCGACGGCCGAGGAAGGCTTGCGCGCCTGTCATACCAGTTCGCCGGAGCTGATCCTGCTCGATTACGTCCTCCCCGATATGAAAGGCGACGAAGTCTGCCGCAAGCTCGTGGCCGACGCGAGCACCTCGAAAATTCCGGTTGTTTACATGTCGGGGTTCGGGACAGATCTCCGGCCGGACAAGAAGGAAATCCCGAACGTCATCGGAGCCCTGAGCAAACCCTTCACGTCCGAAACGCTGATCACGGCGGTGAAGGATTATTTGAAGAACGGCGAGAGCGCGCCTTCCAAATCGACACCGGCGAGCAAGGAACCGGCGAGCGCGGCCTCGGTGGTGCCGCCGGCATCGATCCCGGGACGGATCGTGGCGCAGGAAAACAAACCGATCGAATTTGAAAAACGCTCGGCCGTGCAAGCGACCCCGCCCGCGCCCGCGAAGACCCCGCCGGCCAAGGCGCCCACTTTTGCGGCGCCGACCACGATGAAGAAAGAAGAGAATCCCGTTCGCATCGTGGCGCAGGAAAGTAAGGCTGTCGGCTTTGGTCAGCCGCCTCCCGTTTCCGCGCCCGCCGCCGCTGCTCAAGTCGCGGCCACATCCGCTCCGGCCCCGGCCGCCAAGGCTTCTCTTGCCCCAGTCCCCGCGCAGGTCGATCCGACCAGCACTTACTTCTGCGGCGACTCCAGCTTTTTCTCCATCCACTGGGCGTTGCAAACGATCGCGCGCGAGAAGCTCACCGGCGTCCTCCGTACCTTCTGGGGCCAGGCCTCGGTCGAGCTTCTCGCCCGCGACGGTCGCGTCCTGCTCGTGACCACGCGGGACCCGAAACTCTATTGCGAAGAAGCGCCGGTCACCTTGTTGAATGTCGATGAAGCCCGGGTCGAAGCAGCCCGCGCCGAACAGACCGCGACGGGTTGCCCGCTCTTCATCACCCTCGCCAAGGAAGGTCTCATTCTGCGCGATCCCGGCCTCCAGCTGGTCCAGCATTACGGCCAGAAATTGTTCGCGCAGCTCTGGGCGGCGGAAAAGGTGCGCTTTGTTTTCGAACAGCAGCCGATTCCCGATTACACCCGCGATCTCCCGCCGGGCGAAGATAACATCGACCAGTGGTCGCTAAGCACGCTGCGCTTCGTGCAATACGAGGAGCTCGGGAAAAGAGCGACTGCCGATCCGACCTGCGTGCCAGCCTACACCCGCGACGGTTACGACAGGGTGCAGCAACTGCGCCTGACCGTGGCCGAAGCGCAGTTTGCCTCGCAGTTCAACGGCTCGCGTTCCATTGCGCAGATCTCGAAAAACCTCCGGCTCGATATCAAGTTCGCCCGGCTCACGCTCTTTCGTTTTAGTGCCCTCGAAATCGTCGATTGCTGGCCGGCGCAGCTCGCGCAAAAGCCGGAAGGCCGCGGTGGCTTCCGCAGGCTCTTCGGTCGTTAGGCCGCGCCGCCTCCGCGACGGAGCGGTCGGAAAGTGCTCACGAGAGGAGTCGAACCTCCACGGGTTTCCCCATACGGTCCTGAGCCGTACGCGTCTGCCATTCCGCCACGTGAGCGTCGCGCCGAGCGGCCTCTAAAGTGCGCGCGGCCGTCCCGACCGCAAGTGGCGATCACGCCCGCCGTTTTTTGCGCGCCCGCGCCTCGATCGAGGAAGCTTTGCGGACCTTGCCTAACGAACGCAGGAGGTCGGCGTAGTTCGAGGCGACGATCTCGTAATCTTCCGGCGGACTCCCGGGGAGCTGCTCCCACGCGCCTAACGACTGCCGGTAAAGCTCCCCCGCCTCTGCGAGATCCCCGCGTGCATGATAGACAACCCCGAGGTTGCAGTTCGACTGCGCGATATCGGAGTGATCGGCGGGATGCGCGCGCATCCGGATGGCCAGGGCGCGCCGGTGCATTTGTTCCGCCTCCGGGTAGCGCCCTTCGCTGGTGTAAAATACCCCGAGATTGTTGAGCACGGCGGCGACATCGGGATGGTGCGGGCCGAGCTGCTTTTCGTAAAGCTCGAGGGCGTGGAGGTAGTATGGCTCGGCCGCTTTTTCCCGGCCGCTCTTGCGATAAATGAGCGCGACATTGTTCAGGAGCGTCCCGAGATCGGCGTGCGAAATCGTCTCGAGCTGGCCCCCCGCGCGAATCGCCTTTTCGTAGAAACCAATCGCCGCTTCCTCGTCGCCGAGGACATCGCAGAGATAGGCTAGCCGGCGCGCGCGCCGATAGATCGCGCGCGGCTCCGGGGTGTCGCTCTGCTCGGCGAGCCGGAGGGCTTTCCCTAAATAAGCGAGCGCGCGCTCATGGTCGCCTTCCTGGTCGTAGAGTCGGCCGAGCCGTTCGTAGCTCAGGCCTAACGATGGCTCCTTCTCGGAAAAAATGCGGGTCGCGAGATCGAGCGCCGTCTCGCCGACGCGGATCGCCTCGGGGAAACGCCCGCAGGCGCAGAGCGTCTCGAGTTTGTCGTTGAGGATGCGCCAGAGTTGCGCCTCGCCTTTCACGTTCACCACCCTTCGCTCAACTGGCTCACCAGATGCACCGCCATTTCCTCGGCGGCGATCGGGATCGCCTGGCGCTCGTCTGTGGTGATGTCGTCGCCGACGAAAAAGCTGGTCGTGCCGTACACCAACTGCGGGTTGGCGAGCGTCGTCCCGTTCCGACCGACAAGGGAGTAGCGGATTTTTAGCACGAGATTGAACTCGACCGTGGCGAGGACGTTGCCGCGGACGGAACGGAGCGGCCCGCGATCGACTCGATCGATCTCAGCCACGAGCACGGCATCGGCGTCGTCTTTCCCGGCGATCCGGTAAGTGCCGTCCTGCTGGAATTGCTTGATCACGCTGTCGGTGATGAGGACCGAGATCCGCGGGATCAGGGTGTTATTTTTGAAGGTCGGGACCGCGATCGTCTTCACCTCTCGCAGGTAGTAGGGCTTGACCGGCCCGATTTGATAGCCGGCACAACCGCCTAACGAGAAGGCGAGGAAGAGGGTCGCGCAGAGCTTTCTCACCTACGGAGTGGCCGAAGCCTCCGGCGTAGGCGACGGCTCGGAGGGAGCCGGAAAATCGGGGGTGCCGCCGGTCGCGGCGGGCGGCGGGAGCGAATCGGCCGCCGGGGGCAGCGGCGCGATGTCGCTCGAATCGCCCCGCATTTCAGGCCGGGCCGGTTCGCGTTCTTCGTGCGGCGGTCCGGCCGGCGTGGGACCGGCCGCGATCGATTTCTTCGGATGCTTTTTCGCTTCCGCCTCGGCCGCGACGGCGCCGGATTGGAGGGCGCCCTCGCCGACTTTCGCGCGCAGTTGCTCGATCCGCTTCTTCGCCACCTCACTGGCGGACGAGCCCGGGAGCTGGCGGATCACTTCGTTATAATAAATAACGGCGGCGCGATACTGCTTATGCCGGTCGTAAAATTGGGCGACGGCGAGCGAACTGCCAGTCTGGCGCTGGCTCAGGCGCTCGAGGTTTTGCCGCGCCTGCGGCGCCTTCTCGCTCTTCGGGAAACGGAAAAGGAAATCCTGGAAAGCAGTCCGCGCCTGCTCGGTCGCGTTCGGATCATAGCTGCCGCCGCTCGCGGCTTTCAGCCAGATGTAGCCGATCTGATATTGCGCATCGACGGCCAGCGGATCATTCGGAAATTTCTCTACCACCGCCTGGTAGGCATTGATCGCCAAGTCGCCAGAGGCCTGCTTCTCCCGCGCCCGCCCGATATCGAACTGCGCCCGCGCGGTGTAGCGGCCGTAGGGCGCGCTGCGCACGATCGCCGCGAAAATCTCCACCGCCTGATCCATCGAAGTCGCGAGCGGCAGGCCGAGAATCTTGACCTTCTTGCCGTTCACGTAGAGCTCGCCGATCCGGAACTGCGACTCGATCGCCTCTGCGAAATGCTCAGTGTTCGGATAGAACTCCATGAGCGCGCGATAGGAACGCGCAGCCTTGATCAGGTCGCCCCGGCTCTCCAGGATCTTCGAGTAACGGAAGAGCGAATCGGAAGCGAGATTCGAGCGCGGGTGTTTCTTCACCAGCGTGCGGTAGGCCTTGAGGGCGCGGCCGCTCTCGCCCCTTTTCTCCGCGTCCTGCGCCGTGCGATAGAGCTGCTCGGCGTTCCCGCTGATTTCTTCCTCGCCCGGCGCGTGGTACTTGACCCCTTCGCTCGGTTTGAAAATGACTGGAGCGGGGCTTCGCTGCGGAAAGGCTACGGCGGCCGCAGCGACTAAAAACAGGAAGCGAAATCGATGGGTCATTGGAGTTCGCAGGGTAATGAACGTTGCTCGTGGCGTCAAGCTGCGCGCCCGGGTGAAAGGCGGCTGGAAGTAGCGTCGGAAAGGCGCGTTGCGCGGTTCCCATCCGATACATCTGGGAAGGCGCCACCCGCCGGCGGCCGCCACGATTTTGAATCTTACTGACCAGCAGAAAATCCGGATCGGCACCTGCGCGTGGAGCTTCGACGAATGGAGCGGACCTCTCTATCCGGCGGCCGTGCCCTCGAATCGCTGGCTGGAATTTTACGCCCGGCATTTTCCGGCGGTCGAGATCGACTCGACTTTTTACAGCGCGCCCGCGGAAGCGACCGCGCGCCGTTGGGTCGAGATGACGCCGGCGGATTTCCGCTTCACCTGCAAGCTCCCGCGCGCGCTCACGCACGAGCGGCGGCTGCGTGATTGCCGCCCGGAATTGCTCGCCTTCCTCAAGGCGCTCGAGCCGCTCGCGCCGAAGTTGCGGGTCGTGCTCATTCAACTCCCGCCCTCCTACCGGCCGCGCGAGGAGAAGACCGCGTTTCGCGAATTTATCGCGCAGTTACCGGCTGATTATCGCTTCGCAGTCGAGTTCCGCGATCCGGGTTGGCACCGGCCGACCTTCATCCAACTCCTGAAAAAGCATCGCGTCTGTTGGGTTTGGAACGACCTGAGCCCGCTGAACGAACGCAACCTCGCGCCCTTCGAGTTCCAACCGCTCACGACCGATTTCATCTACCTGCGACTGCTCGGCCACAGCGTCACGAAATACGATGCCGAGGGAAAGCGCATTCATCGCTACACGAAGTTGCTCTGGAAACGCGAGGCCGCGCTCGATAGCTGGGCGCTCCGCATCCAACGTCATCTCGATGAAATCCGGAGCGTCTGGAGTTTCGTGAACAATCACTACGAAGGCTTCGCGCCGGCGACCTGCCAGCGACTCGCGGCGCGACTCGGTTTCGAGTTGCCCCTGCCCGCGGAGGAAGCAGTGCCGCCTAACGAACGCGGGCAACTCGATCTCTTCGCGGAGACGCCGCCGGCGTAAACGCACGACGCTCGTCGGCTTCTGTAGACGCTTCGCTCTGCGAAGCGCGGGCGCGGTGCCGATACCCGGACGGCGTCTGCTTCCGCGTTTTCGCAGAGCGAAACGTCTACAACGTCGCCGCGCCGAAATACGGCTGCAGTTTCTCGGGAATTTTGACCGAGCCGTCGGCCTGCTGATACGTTTCCACGAGCGCGGCGAAGAGCCGCGGGAGCGCGGTGCCGGAACCGTTCAGCGTGTGCGGAAAACGATTCTTCCCCTCGGCGTCCTTGAAGCGCAGGTTCATCCGGCGGGCCTGGAAATCTTCGAAGTTCGAGCAGCTCGAAACTTCAAGGTAAGCCCCGCCCTCGCGGGACCCGGGCGACCAAACCTCGAGATCGTAGTTCTTCGCCGACCCAAAACCAACTTCCCCGGTGCACAACTCGATCGCGCGATAATGCAGGCCTAACAACTGCAGGACGCGCTCCGCGTCGGCGGTTAGTGCCTCATGTTCAGCCGCGGAAGTTTCCGGCGTCGTGATCTTCACCAACTCCACCTTGTCGAACTGGTGCACGCGAATGATCCCGCGCGTTTCGCGCCCGGCCGAGCCCGCTTCGCGCCGGAAGCAGGGCGTGTAAGCGACAAACTTTTTTGGCAACTCCGCCAACGGCAGAATCTCTTCGCGATGGAAATTCGTTACCGGCACTTCCGCGGTCGGCGCGAGGAACATCGCGCCCTCTTCGAAGCCGTACATGTCCTTCTCGAATTTCGGCAACTGCGTCGTCCCGACCATGCAATCGCGCCGCACTAAAAAGGGCGGGCTCATCTCGAGGTAACCATGCTCGCGCGTGTGCAGGTCGAGCATGAACTGGATCAGCGCCCGCTCCAGCCGCGCGCCTGGACCGGTGAAACAAATGAAACCGCTCCCGCTCAATTTCGTCGCGCGCTCGGCGTCGAAGAGTTGCAGCATCGCGCCGAGCGCGACATGATCGAGCACCGGGAAGTCGAACGCCGGCTTCTCGCCCCAGCTTCGCACGACCGGATTGTCTTTCGCCGTTTTCCCGATCGGCGCGCCGGCGTGTGGAAGATTCGGAATGTTCATGAGCAAATCGCGCTGCTTCGTTTCCGCGGCATCGGTTTGCCGAACGAGCTCGGCAATTTCATCGCCGATCTGCCGCACGCGCTCTTCCAGTTCCGCAGAATCTTCGCCCCGCCCGCGCGCGCCGCCGATCTCTTTGCTCAGGCGTTTGCGATCGGCGTTGAACTGCTGGAGCGCGGTCTCGAGCCGGCGCCGCTCGGCATCGACCGCGAGGACTTCGTCGATTTTTAGTGCCTCGCTCCCGCCTCGGGTCGCGAGCCGGCTTTTCACAAAGTCGGGCTCTTCGCGAATGAGGCGGATGTCGAGCATGGGCGGAAAAAGAGACAGGATTAACGCGATTAACAAGATTTTTTAATCCTGTAAATCTTGTGAATCCTGTCCAAAAACAACGCGTGACTTCGCCCCGGGCGCCAGCATAATTTCAGGGTGGATCAGTTGAAGCTCCTCGGGGTCGCGCTCGGCCTCGCCTGCCTCGCCGGGCTTAATCTTTACCTGACGGTTTTCGTCACTGGCCTCGCCATCCAACAGCACTGGATCGTGCTCGGGCCCGCCTATCAGTCGCTCGAGATCCTGGCCAATCCGGTCATCCTCTGGATCTCGGGAACGCTCTACGTCGTTGAGTTTTTCGCGGACAAAATCCCGTGGGTCGACTCCGCCTGGGACACGGTGCACACGATCATCCGCCCGATCGGCGGCGCCCTCCTCGCGATCCGCGTGCTCGGGGAACCGACACCGGCGTTTGACGTCGCGGTCGCGCTCGCCGCCGGTGGCGCCAGCCTGGTCACGCACTCGGCTAAAGCCTCAACCCGCCTCGTCGCGAACACTTCGCCCGAGCCGTTCTCGAATGTCGCGCTCAGCTTGCTCGAGGACGCGGCAGTCGTCGGCGGCCTAGCGCTCATTCACTACAATCCGCTTTGGGCGCTGGGGATTTTTGTTCTCCTCCTTTCGATCATCCTTTACTTCGCTCCGAAAATTTTCCGGGCCGTCCGCGTGAAGCTCTGGCTTATCTGGAAAAAACTGAACGGTCCCGCCGGCGACAACGCCACCGGTGAGCTTCCGGCGGATCTGCCCTCGCGCTACCTCAGCGGCTTCGAGCGGGCGAATGTCCTCCACGAAACGGTCGCCTGGGCCGTCCCCTGCATCAGTAAAAAGGTCCGCGGCGTTTCGCCAAACGCCTCCGGCTTTCTCCTCGCGACGAACGAGGATCCGAACAAACTCCTCTTCGTCGTCCGCAAAGGCTGGCGGGCTCGCGCGCAGGAAATCCCACTCCAAGGAAGCACCGCGGTGCGCGAAGCGAAATTTCTCTCCGAAAACTTAGTGCTCACGAACGAAGACCAGCGCGGCACGCGCGCGGTTTTCGTCTTCGAGCGCGGCCGTGCCGAGCGCGTGCAGCAGATGGTCGAGGAGATCAACAATCGTCGCCACGCCGCCCCGCTACCGCAACCAGTTCCGATTGCTTAGAACCCGCGACGCTCTTCCCGCTGTTTCCACAGCTGGAAGAGGCGCCCGCAGGTAAATTGCGGCCCGAGACGCGAAAGGAGAGTTCGTCGGCTTATGCGCTACAGCAGACGATCGATTCCCGCCTGAATCACTGCTCTTAGCCGGGGTTGATTCCGGTCGGGAAGAACACTCCACGATCGACGTCCTGCGCGAAGTAGACAATGTTCAGCACTTGTCGCACCGTGCGAGCGAAAGCGATTCCGTTGTGATCGGTCGGAACGAGATTGGAAATCCCACCCCTTTTACTGATCCCCTCATCCAAGTCAGATGATCCATCAAGCGCGTCGCGCAAATCTGAAATCTTTTTCACGGCTTGGATGACTTCGCGCCCTTCTTCGAGCAAGGTCGTGCGAACGATCGCCGCGTGATATGCCTCCACGGCCAGGATGCCCGCAGCCGCGCTTAGAACGCTCTTATTGCCCAAAAGCGGGGCCCCGCCGTGATAGGCCGTGACACCCACGTCTTCGAAGACAAAAGCGCCGAGCAAAAAGCTCACATCATCGGCGAACGGATTAAAAAATCCATCGGCAGCCACCAAACCCGCAGCTCGTGCGAGTTTGTTCCAACTGGTAGCCAGATTGATCTCGGGACGAGCCGCCGGCGTAACTCCCAAAGATTGCAGCGCGGTGCGAATGAAAGTCACGTGACGACGTTCGTCCTGTGCGATCTCAGTTGCGTAAAGTTCCACGTCACGGTCGGCGAAAGGAACTTTCGGATTATCTTTCACCTTGGTGTGACCCGGATTACCCGAGCCGAAGACTTCAACTCCCTCCTCTTCGATGCCATGGCCCGTGACGGCGTAGGTGTAATATTCCGCTTCGAGGTATTCGAGGTTTAGCGCGAACTGCAAGACCGCGACGTCTTGATCGGTGTCGCTGGTTTGCGTTGCCGCCTGCACCTGCGAAGCGAGAAGGTTCAGGCCAGTCAAACCGAGCGCGCCAAGTCCGAGGCGCTTGAGCATCTGGCGCCGGTCACTCAGACCAAAACCGGCCAATTGGTTAGTTTCAAAATCAGGATTCGGAATATTCATATTTTATTTTTGTTATTTAAACGGCGCACCACCCCGACCATGCCGTCCATAAGTGATACGCCCGCCCCGTTTGGTTGGATGCAATTAGTTTTTGGAAGAAAAGGGGCCGCGAAGTCACGAGCTTCTCGCAGTGTGAAATGAGGGCTGGATTACATTACCTAGCCCGGCGGCGTAGCCTACGCCGCCCTGTAAGCAGGCGGCTTTACAGGCGGAACGGCTCAAATGGTTTGGGCGAAGCCATCGCGTCGTTCACGACGGCACTTATCGAGACGAACAGCGCCGCCTCCAAAATTTATTCCGTCCCGACCCCCCATGTTCGCGTTTTAGGGAGTCAGCTATTTAGCCACGCTCGTTTGTTGTCGCTTTTGTTTTATTTTCCCCAGCCAAAATCGTTTGTCTCTCAGGGGCGATAAAAATTAAGCGTCTCTAGAATTAATTGTCTTGCCTTATGACTTTCCGGAGCATGCACTCAATGACGCCGGGTACACTCAAACCACCATGAACAATCAACAAAGCAAAAACTTCCAGGAGCCGCGCTTTTGCGGCCTTCTTCCCACATTAGCTGCGCTTTTCGCCTGCTTCGTCGCCATCGGGGCCAGAGCTCAGACTACGCCCCCGAGCGCGGGAGCCGCCCTCTGGCAAATGGAGGCCATTCGGGCGGAAAAAGCAGCGCGCACACCGGCGCAGAACAAAATAGATTCCCAACTCATATACGCGGCGAGACAAAAACGCGAGGGACTGGCGCTCAAAGAAGTGCCCAACCTCCGAGTCGCGGTTCAATTTGAGTCCGACGGACGCGCGAAAGTGGATATCACCGCAAATGTTTCGGAGACGCTCCTCGCGGCCATCCGAGGTGCCGGCGGCAAAATCATCAATAGCTTCCCGCACGAGAACGCCGTTCGCGCGCTCCTGCCGATCGAAGCCGTCGAGCCGCTAGCTGCTCGTGAGGACGTCACATTTATCCGGCCGGCAGCGATTCCGCTCTTCAATACCGGCAGCGTCGATTCGCAGGGAGACACCACGCACAAATCCCAACAGGCGCGCTCGCAATTCGGAGCCAATGGCGCCGGTGTGCGAGTGGGGGTGCTATCCGATAGCATAGATGACAATCAGGGATCACTCGGCGCCGCGATTAACAGCGGCGATATTGATCCGAATAATACCTTTTTTATTACCGGCCAGGCCGGCCAGGGTGAAGGCGAAGGTTTGGCCATGTTGGAGATCGTGCATGATCTCGCGCCCGCGTCCGAGCTCTTCTTTGCCACCGGCGACGGCGGAGAGGCGCAGATGGCGCAGAACATTCGGAGCCTCGCGGGAGCCGGGTGCAAGGTGATCATTGACGACATCACCTACGGCGATGAGTCGCCCTTCCAGGATGGCACCATCGCCAAGGCTGTAAAC
>JBPCRH010000244.1:0-3479 GCA_050997075.1 Chthoniobacterales bacterium | reverse complement strand
CGATAATCCCGCGGAGTTGAGTCTTGGAAATTTTCTCGCAGGCGAAGGGAGTGATCCACTCCAGGCGCCGCCGAGTTTCACCCGCTGGATGAAGGCTGGCGCGTGGGCGGTGGAACTCTACGAGCCGGAGATGCGCGCCAGCGCCGATGCCCGCACCACCATCACCTACGAGGGCAAGGCGCAGCCGGTCATCAACCTTTGCTCCTACAACTACCTCGGGCTCGCCAATCATCCCGAGGTCATCGCCGCGGCGCGCGACGCGCTCACCACGCACGGGCTTGGCGCTTGCGGTTCGCCCATGCTCTCCGGCATGTCCGATCTCCATCGCGAGCTCGAGCGGAAAATGGCGAAATTCCTCGGACGCGAAGACGCGATGCTTTTCAACAGCGGTTTCGGCGGCGCGCTCGGCACCATCTCGGGGCTGCTCCGCAAAACCGATGTCGCCGTTCTCGACAACCGCTCGCACCTCAGCCTGCGCGACGGCGCGACGCTCTCGCGTTGTCGCTCGGAAAAATTCGAGCATAACAATCCGGCGTCGCTCGCGGTCTCGCTCGCGCGGAACAAAGGCCGGCGTCAGCTCGTCGTGATCGAAGGCATTTACTCGATGGACGGCGATTTCGGGAATCTCGAGGCGCTCATCGATGTCGCCGAGGAACACGGCGCGAGCGTCTTCATCGACGAGGCGCATTCTACCCTCGCCTGTGGTGAAAACGGGCGCGGCGCCGCGGAAAAGTTCGGCGTCGAAGATCGTGTTCGGCTGACCTACGGCACCTTCTCGAAAGCTTTCGGTGCGCTCGGCGGCTTCGTCGCGGGGGCGCGGGAGACGCTGCAATACCTGCGCTTTTACGCGCATCCCTACGTTTACTCATGCGCTCTTCCGCCGGTCGTGGTCGCGGGGATTCTGCAATCGCTCGAGATCGCCACGCGGCAACCGGAACTGCGGCAAAAACTCTGGGCCAACGCCGATTATTTTCATCAACAGCTCCGCGGCCTCGGCATCGACACGGGCAGTTCCACCACCTACGTGATGCCCCTCGTGATCGGCGGTCGCGAGCGGATGTATCGCCTTTGCCACGACCTGCGCGCGCGCGGGCTCTGGGTCGCGCCGGTCGATTATCCGGCGGTGCCGCAGGATCGAATTTGCTTCCGCGCCTGCGTGACCGCGCTGCATACCCGGGCCGATCTCGACGAGGCGCTCAACATTCTCGAGGACACCCTCGTCCCCGCCGCCCGCCTCGCGCAAAGCGCCTAACGACACCCGCGGTGCGGCGCGGTCCGCCGGTCATCCCGAGCGGAGTGTAGCGAAGCGGAACGGAGTCGAGGGATCCCGTGGAATTTTCTCAAAGCCCTCGCCGCAAAGACCGGGAGAGTTTAGAAATGGGGCTTCACAGAAACCCATCGGGATCCCTCGACTCCGCTGCGCTCCGCTCGGGATGACCACTGGTAGGTCCTCTCTCCATCGTTGCCTCACGCGAAAAAATCGCGCATGCTCCCCTCCGGATGCCGCAACACTTTGTCTCCAATCGCAACGAATCGGTTCGCATGTTCGAGAGCGATTTCCTGGAGTTCTTCTCGCACGTGCATCCGATCACGCCGCTCGTGATTTATGTGCCGGTGATGAGTTACCTGCTTTATCTCGCGCTCGCCGTGCGCGCAACCGCGCTCCCGCTCGTTGCCGCACTTTTCGTCGCCGGCATTCTCATCTGGAGTTTCGTCGAATACTTCATGCACCGCTGGATCTTTCACTACGAACCCCGGAGCACCTGGGGTAAGCGACTGCACTTCATGCTTCACGGCGTGCACCACGATTACCCTAACGATGCCAGCCGGCTGGTGATGCCGCCGAGCGTGAGCATTCCCCTCGCCATCCTTTTCTACGGGATTTTCTTCCTTGCCTTCGGTCGTTTCACTCCGGCCATCTACGCCGGGTTTCTCGCCGGTTATCTCTTCTACGATTCCCTGCATTACGCGACACACCACTTCGCGATGAAACGCGGCCTCCTCCTCTGGCTGAAGCGCTATCACATGCGCCATCATTATCAGGACGAAGAGTCCGGCTTCGGCGTTACTTCGCCGCTTTGGGATTACGCCTTCGGGACCAATGCCGCCGGCGTGCGTCCGCCGGCCGAGGACCCGGCCGCAGCCAAGCTCTAATTTGGCTCCCGTCGAAATCACTCCCGTCCTCACGCGCGCAGAGCGCGACGCGTTCATTGGCTTTCCCTGGGAAATTTATCGTGACGATCCCGCGTGGGTGCCGCCGCTCCGGCTCGAGCGGAAGGAATTTCTCGATCGCAAAAAGCATCCGTTTTACGAGCACGGCGACGCCTGCCTTTTCCTCGCGCGCCGCGCCGGGAAAATCGTCGGCCGCATCATGGCGAGCGACGATCCGAACTACAACGCCGAGCACGATTCCAATGTTGGCTGCTTCGGTTTATTCGAAGCGATCGACGACCAGGAGGTCGCCTCGGCATTGTTAGGCGCGGCCGCGGATTGGCTGCGCGCGCGCGGGCGCGTCCAAATCATGGGGCCGATCGATTACTCCACGAATTACGTCTGCGCTCTCCTCATCGAAGGCTTCCAACATCCGCCGACGCTCCTTACTCCGCATAACCCGTCTTACTACGCTGCGCTTATCGAGGGCGCAGGCTTCCGCAAAGAGATGGACTGGTATGCGTGGTGGTTCGATCAACCGGACGACGCGCGGCGCCGGCTCCAACGTATCTCCAAGCGTTTCGCGAACAGCCTCGACGTTAAAATCCGCGCGGTGAAGATGAAAGACCTCGCCGGCGAAAGCCGCCGGCTGCGCGAAATCTACAATCGCGCCTGGGAAAAAAACTGGGGCTTCGTTCCGTTTACGACCGCGGAATTCGATCACCTGATCAAGGAACTAAAACCTCTGGCCGAGCCGGAATACACCCTCATCGCCGAGGTCGGCGACCAGCCTGTCGGTTTCCTGCTTTACCTGCCGGACATCAATGTGGCCCTCCGCCATTTGCCGGATGGACGCCTTTTCACCCGGGGCGTGCCGATTGGGCTCGCGAAACTTTTGTATTACAAGAGTCGGCTCAAAACTGGCCGGCTCGTCGCGCTCGGGGTGGTTCCAGAATTTCGACGCCACGGCGTCGCGGAGAAATTGGTCCTGCGCATCCTCGAGGAAGCGATGATCAAAAACGGCGTGACCGGCGCGGGCAGCCTGATCTTGGAAAACAATCGGCTCATGAACCATTTCCTCGAGGCGATCGGCGCCGATCGCCACAAAACGTATCGCATCTACAACCGACCGATCGTTGCGGCCTCACGTTCCCCACTCCCCTCTTTCGCAAACGCTTTCCCGCGCAGTAGGAACGAGATAGTGTTCGCGAGGAAGGTGACGATGAGTCGCGGCCAGCCGACGTTATGCGCGCGACGGCCAGTGTGAAAAACCGTCAGGTTCGGGTCCGACCGCACGCGCCCAAATTGTGCGAGTCGCGCGAAGAGAT
>JBPCRH010000221.1:0-5338 GCA_050997075.1 Chthoniobacterales bacterium | reverse complement strand
GTGCCGAAGTGCGTGAACTGCTCCGCGACCGCGCCGTAAAGCCGGGCCGTCCACGCTTCTTCTGCGGGCACAAGACCGAACGACGCGTTCGGATCGGCGCGCGACAACGTCTCGAGTTGCGGCGTGTAGCAGCCGCAAAGGTCACAACCCCATGCGGCTGGCGTCAGCCAAACCGTGACAACGACTAACCAGCAAAGATAAACTAATTTTCTCACAATATTTCTCCTGCATAGGTTTCAGGTTTCCGCAGCCTAACGAACGTAAGCCTGCGGATACTGACCGAGCTGGAGTTACCGCTCCGGCTCCAATTTCCCTAGCTCAGGAAAAATCGAGGAGGAGGCACCCGCGGCGCGAGGAAGCGCTTTGGCACCGTGACGGAAAATCTAGCGTAATCGTAGCGTGTGGCCGCCGGCGTTAGGACCACCACGCGGTCGGGATAAATCAGGTCCAACTTCACCACCGCCGGCAGCGACGCCGATTTCTTCTCCGACTTCCGCCCCTCCGTCACCGCATGACAAAGGCCGCACGGATGCGCGCCGTCGAAGGTTTGGGCGGCCGCGACGCCGAGAGGCGCATGGCGGCTATTGCTCACCAGCATCGTCGCCCACGCGACCGATTGCAGAGCAACCCACTGCCCGCCGAGCGACAGACAGAGCGCGACGATGATGAGCGTACGCCCGATCGATTTCACGGGCGGAGCCTAGGTTCCTCCCCCGGCTCCGTCAATCGCGAGCGTCTTCAGGCCGCAACATACGGTTGTAGACGCTTCGCTCTGCGAAGCGCGCGATCGGCGTGACTCGTGAAATTCGACGCTCCCCTCGCGCCTCTCAGAGAGAGGCGTCTACAGGAATGGCGTAGACGCGATCTGGATCCCTGCAACCTTCGCGCTATCTCACCGTCGAGAAACCGTATTTCCGAAAGACTGCAAGCGCGGGCTCGCTTTCGAGATAGGCGAGGAACTTCTTCGCGGCTACTAAGTCGGTCGAGCCGACCAGAGCTGCCACCGAGTAACTAATCTTCGGGCCTTCCCCGGCCGGTATCTCGCAAGCAATTCTTACTTCCCGGGAAATAAGTGCATCAGTCTTATAGACCAGTCCGGCTTCAACATTCCCGCTTGCGACTGCGGCGAGGCCCGCGCGCACATTCTGTGTCGGCACCATCCGGGCGGCAAGCTCGTCCCAGAGACCTAGCTTGACGAGATACTCCTTCGCATAGATTCCGGCGGGCACGCTCGTCGGCTGCGCGATCGCAATCTTCCTGACCGCACCTTCCCGCACGAGATCGCGAGCGGAAGTGAGGACGAGCTTGCTCTCCGCCGGCACCACAATCGCGAGCGTGTTTCGCAACAGGGACTGGCGCGTCCTCGGTGCGAGCAGGTTTTTTCCCTCGAGCTCGTCCATCTTCGCTTCATCCGCGGAGAGGAAAATATCCGCGGGCGCGCCTTCCTCGATTTGCCGCGCGAGAATGCTCGACGCGTCAAAGTTCAGGCGCACCTTCTGCGTGCTCTGCCGCTCATAGCTCGCCGCGATTTCCTTCATGGCATCGGTCAGACTGGCCGCGGCGTGCACCGTAAGCTGGGCGCCGTCCGCGCTGAGACACAGGAAAAGGGTGAACAGAACCGTAAGTCGTTTCATGGCGGCGGTGATTGGGCGAAGCTCGCTCTGGCGGACGTGGTCGGCTAGAACTGTTCCATGAAATCGTGCTCAGCTTCCGCGATCGCGCCCGGCTGGGCAACGCCATTGAAAAACCCCGCCGGCTTCGACTTTCCGGAGGGCGCTTACCTCGACCTCGGTCGACCACACGGGCACTAAACACGTGATCGCGGGGTGAGGGCTCAAGCTACACCAGCCCGGACGGTTCGTGGCGGCGTCGTTAGGCGAAAGCAAAACCGCCACTGGTGCGCCGGAAGAATTTCTGTTAGGTAGCGCTCCATGCCTGCCGTCGAGTTCCAGCACACCCTCGCCAAAGCCGCCACGATCAACGGCACCTCCCTCCACACCGGCGCGAAGGTCTCGCTGAAACTCCAGCCGGCGGCGCCGAACCACGGGATCAAGTTCAAGCGGGTCGATCTCCAGGACGAGCCGACGATCGACGCCCTCGTCGCGAATGTGAAAACGGTCGAGCGCGCGACCACGATCGGCGAAGGCTCGATGCGCGTGCACACGGTCGAGCACTTCCTCTCCGCGCTCTCCGCTTTCGGGGTGGACAACGCGATCATCGAGATGGACGCGAACGAACCGCCGATCGGCGACGGCAGCGCGCTCGCTTACGTCGAGGCGATCAAGAAAGCCGGCGTGACCGCGCAGGAAGCGCCTCGGCAATTTCTGCACGTCCGCGAGCCGATCTCGGTCGAATCGAAAAACGGCTCGCTCCTCATCCTTTTGCCCGACGACGAATTTCGCATTTCCTGCACCCAGGCCGGACCGGAAGGGCGCTTCACCCAGTTCATGTCCATGGTGGTCTCGCCGGCGATTTACGAGAAGGAAATCGCGCCCGCGCGCACCTTCGTTTACTACGAGGACGTCCAGCAGTTGATGGAGAAAAATCTGATCAAAGGCGGGAGCCTCGAGAACGCCATCGTCGTCCGCGGCGACTCGGTTCTGAGCAAAGAGCCACTCCGCTTTTCCGATGAATTCGTGCGGCACAAAATCCTCGACATCATCGGCGACCTCGCGCTTGTCGGGCGGCCGATTCGCGGGCACGTCGTCGCGGTCAAACCGGGCCACGGGATCAACACCGACCTCGCGCGCGCCCTCGCGAAGGTGAAGGCGGCGGCCGATGCCGTTCTCCCAAAGCGCAACTTCCCGCCGGGCGAAGGCGGCCTCGATATCAACGCGGTCATGGACATCCTGCCGCATCGTTATCCGTTTCTCATGGTCGACCGCATCCTCTCTTTCGAGGGCGAGACGAAGTGCCTCGGGATCAAATCGGTCACAATCAACGAGCCGTTTTTCCAGGGACATTTCCCGGGGCATCCGGTGATGCCGGGCGTGCTGCAAGTCGAAGCGATGGCGCAGGTCGCGAGCGTGCTCATGATGCGGATCAGCAAGAGCGCGAGTCGCGTCGGCTATTTCATGAGCGCTGATGCCGTAAAATTTCGGAAGCCCGTGTTCCCAGGCGACACCCTTTACATTCACGCCGAGCTGACGAAGTCGCGCGGCAATCGCCTCGCGAAGGCGACCTGCAAATGCGTCGTGAATGACGCGGTCGTCTCGGAAGGCGAGCTCATGTTTACCTTCCTCGATAAGTGAGGGAAATGACGAAGCTCGAAATCCGAAGCCCGAAACAATAACGAAGCTCGAATGACGAAAATCCCTTTCGCTCCGCCCGCCGTCCTTCGTCCTTCGTCCTTCGTCATTCTTTCTGATTTCGGGCTTCGGGTTTCGTCATTCTAGCCATGTCGCCGGTGGAGATTCATCCGACTGCCATCGTCGATCCGGCGGCGCAGCTCGGCCCGGGGACAGTCGTCGGTCCCTACTGCGTGCGCGGGCCGGCGGTGTCGTTAGGCGAGAATTGCTGGCTGCAAAATCATGTCACCCTCGCCGGACCGCTGACCGCGGGCAGCGGGAACAAGTTCTACGCCTACTGCTCGATCGGCCAGCAGACCCAGGACCTGAAATACGGTGGCGAACCGACCTACCTCGAGATCGGCGACGACAACTGCTTTCGCGAATTCTGCACCGTGAATCGGAGCACTACCGGCGAGGGCAAAACCCGGGTCGGCAGCCGCGGGAGTTTCCTCGCCTACTCGCATATTGGGCACGATTGCACGGTCGGTGATGCCGTTATTTTCTCGAACAACGGCACCCTTGCAGGTCACGTACAGGTAGGCGATCACGCGGTCATCGGCGGGCTTACCGCGGTCCACCAATTTTGCCGAATCGGGCGTTTCGCGATCACCGGCGGCTGCTCGAAAATCGTGCAGGACGTGCCGCCGTTCATGATCGCCGACGGCAACCCCGCAGAAGTGCGCGGGATCAACCAGGTCGGGCTCGAGCGCGCCGGTTGGGCGCCGGAAAAAATCAAGCCGATCAAGGAAGCGTTCCGGATCATTTACCGGGGGAAACTGAACACCCGGCAAGCGGTCGAAGCACTGCGTGAGAAACTTGGTGAGAGCGAAGAAGTGCAGGCCATCGTGGCCTTTATCGAGGCGAGCGAGCGCGGGATTATTCGTTAGGCCGATCGTTCTCCGGAGCGGGGCGGCACGCTGCCGAGGAGTCTCCAGAGTTTTAGCAAGGCGTGCGACGCGCTTTGTAGAGGCTTCGCTCTGCGAAGCGCGGGGCGTGCGCGACACTTCTCGAGGAGACGATGCGCACCCCCGCGACCTCCCAGAGGGAGGCGTCTACAGCTATTCGTCCGATCGCTTCCCGGCAGCTCCACGGGATCCTTCGACTCCGCTGCGCTTCGCTCAGGATGACGAGTTGGACCGGCTACGGAATCCAGCGGCGCTCGCGAGCACCAACACAACCGAGGCGGTCGCCTAACGATCAGGCCGCGAGCACCGGCTTGTCGTCCGCCGTGGCCGTGCTGTTAAATTTCGGGTAGAGGAATTTCGCGACCGGCGAATTCTGCCGGGCCCGGGCGCTCGCGCGCGTGATCCCGGCTTCGCGCAGGACCCGGAGCGACTCACCGAGGAGCGCGCCGCCGAGACCGCGGTTGCGGTATTCCAGGAGCACGCAAGGTCCGGGAAGAAGATGAGCTTCGAGCAGCGGATCCGGAGCGACGATGGCCGCGCCGATGATGCGCAAGCCATGACGTAACGTGAGGCATTGGCCGCCACCGCCTTCGCTATGAAACGCGCTCTCCAGCCAACCGTCGACCACGCCATTGATCTGATGAACCGACTCTCCCCAGGAACTGTCATGCGCGAACGAGCGGGTGATAACGGTGCGGACTTCGTTCTCATCCGCCGCCGCCGCCGGCGCAAAATGATAATGTTCCGGCAGAACGCTGCCGAGTGCCGGAAGCAGCTCCAAATTCCAAGTGAAACGAACCCAATGAACGAGCTTCATGTGTGGCGGGGCGAAGATTACCACGCCTCTTCGCGACGCCGCAACCGCCCTTTCGTTAAATCGCGCGCGCGCCTCGGCGTCGGCGGAAAAAACGCTAGAGTGCCTGCGCGTTTTTGATCGTTTCGAGGAAAGGCAGGTAGAGCTCGTCGTGCTGGGTGACGCCGCGGCGCACGATCGGTTTGAAGTTCGCGAGGTCCTCGAAATTCACGATCTGATCGACGCTCAAAACGAAGGCGCTCATGGCATCGTTGGTCGCGCAGCGACAACTGAGCAGGATAACGAAATAGGCCCGGCGCGGGGGGGGGGCGAGCGAAGCCCTCGCCCCC
>JBPCRH010000170.1:0-3330 GCA_050997075.1 Chthoniobacterales bacterium | reverse complement strand
CTCATGCCGTCGCCGAGAGCGGCATTGAGGTCGAGCTTCAAGCGGACCGCTGCAGTTCCAGCCCAACCTGGAAACGCGCGATCCCGAGCGCGCGGACGGCAAAAAGGTCATGCGCTTCCTCCATCGTCACGAGCTGAAAGCGCACGGCGTCGTGCGGCCGGAGCTGCGCCGCAATCGGCAGGTCGACGGTGATCACGTGCGCGATCTTTGGATAGCCGCCGATGGTTTGGCAATCTCCGAGGAGCAGGATCGGCTGGCGATCGTGCGCCACTTGGATCGTGCCCGGGGCGACCGCCTCGGAAATCAGCTCCACGTTTTTAGTGCGCGCGAGTTGCGCGCCTTTCAGCCGCGCGCCCATCCGATCCGCCTGCGCGCTCACCGCGAAACTCGTGTTCAAAAACGCGGACTGCGCCGCCAGGGTGAAGGTCTTCCATTCCGCGCCGGCGACCACGCGCAAAACCGGATGCGCCGCCGCGGTCTGCGCCCATTCGTTAGGCGCGCGCCAATCCTCGCTCGGGCCGGCCGGCGTGGCGGGACCAAGCGGCAGCTCGTCGCCCTCGCGCAGGGCGCGACCTTTCCAGCCGCCAAAATTTCCGCGCAGATCCGTCGCGCGACTTCCAAGCACTGGCGGCAGATCGATCCCGCCCGAAATCGCCAGCCAGCCGCGGCAGCCGCGCGACGGTGCGGCAAGGTCGAGCGTCTCGTGCGGCAAAACCCGGATCGGTTTGCCTAACGAAATCCCGAGATCGGCGCCACAGCAGGCGACGACGCGCTCGTCACTGAAGCGCAAGCGCACCGGGCCGAGGGTGACTTCGAGAAGGGCCGCTTCCTCGGGGTTCCCGAGCACTAAATTTGCGACCCGCGCGGCGTGCGCATCGAGCGCGCCCCCCGGAGAAATCCACGCGCTCCGATAGCACGAACGTCCGAGATCCTGGACGCTCAGGAGCGGCCCGGCGCGGAGGATGGTCAGGCTTCCCATTGGCGAAATTGCTCGGCGGTGATGGCGAAGAAGCGGACTCGGTCGCCCGCGGCGAGCAGCGCCGCCGGCTCTCGCTTCGCGTCGAAGAGCCGCAGCGGCGTGCGCCCGATAAGGTTCCAGCCGCCCGGGGAGGCGAGCGGGTAAATGCCGGTCTGCGCGCCGCCGATTGCGACCGCGCCGGCCGGCACGGCGAGGCGCGGCGACGCGCGGCGCGGGGTCGCGAGGATTTTCGGGAGACCTTCGAGATAAGGAAATCCCGGGGTGAAACCGACGCAGCGGACGCGATAACTCGCGGTCGCGTGCCGCAAGGCGATCTCGTGCGGCGAGAGTCGCGCAACTTTGGAAACGACTTCGAGGTCCGGGCCGTACTCCGGTTCATAACAAACCGGCACGTCGAGCAGGCGCGTTTTTGGTTCTTCGCTCCGGGCCGGAGCGCGCCCGCGGAGGATGGCGTGCAGGGTGTTCGTCGCATTCGTCAGGTCCTCGGGCGAGGCGAAGAAAATGCCGATGCTGGCGAAGGCTGGCGCGATATCCACGACCCCGCGAATGTGCGCTTCTTCCAGCCTGCGGGTGAGGGCGAGGGCCGTGCCTAACGAGTCGCCGATGCGGACGCGGAACGCGGAATCACCGAGTGGCGTGAATTCCCAAGGCACGCCGGAGTCTGCGCGTTCCCGGCGAATTGTGAAAGACAATGTCGAAGCGGGCGACACGCCCGTCGCTACAGCTGAAAAGCCAGTGTCGACGTTGTAGAGGCGGCCGTGTCGGCCGCTTTCGAGAGAAGGCCGCGGAATGCGGGCGACACGCCCGCCGCTACACCTAAAAACTGAAGACGAGCCCAGCGACGAGATTGTGGGTGAGGGGAGTGACCTCGATCGAGCCGTTCGGGATGTCGAGCGAGCCGAGGTTCGCATAGGTAAATTTGTATTCGAACATCACTCCGACGTGACTCGTGAGGGCAACCTTCACCCCCGCGAGCGCCTGCACCCCGGGACCGCGAAGCTGATAACCTTCATCGAATTGTCCGTTCACTTCCGATTCGACGTGCGGAATCGCCGCGCCCAGTCCGAGGCCGATATACGGCTCGAGGTGCCCGAGAAAATCCTCGCCGCGCCGGCCGGGTTGCCAGCGATAAACAACGTCGGCGAGCGCGTAGTTCAAGCCGTGCGAAAGGATGAATTGCTGCAGCGTGTCCTCGATGCGCTCATTCGCATCGACCCCGACGCCGTTGCGCGAGCCGGCCACGCGCGCGGTCTCGCTGGTTTGCGCGTAGAGCTTGATGTGAAAGAACTCCGCGCCGAAGCCCCAGTGCGCCTCCTGGTTTGGAAACCAAAGCAGCCGCGCGCCGTAAAAGGGCGGGGTCTCGAAATCGCGGCCTTCGAAGGAAACGTCGTGGTAGGTAAGATCCGTCCCGCCGGCCTGGTGCAACTCGAGGTCGCTGCCCCGCGTGAGTGCGACGCCGGTGAAAAGTGAGAGGTCAAACTCGGCCCGCGCGGAGGTCGCGAAACCGGCGAGAGCGAGGAAAAAAGAGACGGCGGTGAGCCTGGTTCTGATCATGCTAGAGTGAAACGTTCGCTGGTTATTCGGTGGTTGTGACCTGGGCCGCGCGCGGGAGCGGTTGCTCCAGGTTCGCGAGGCCAAAGGCGAGGACGACGTTGACCGCGGCCGTCTCGGCGAGATGCCGTGGATCGATTTTGTCGAACGTATCGGCGGCGGTGTGGTGGTAGTTAAAATAGAAACGGCTGTCCTGAATCGGGCTGAAACTCGGCACGCCCAGCGCCGTCAAGGGCCCGACATCGGAGCCGGCTTCAGCGCGCGGGTTGAGACCGGCGGCGCCGGAGGACTCGAGGACGGAGGCGATCGGACCGAGGAAGGATTTTAACTCCGGCACGCCGGCGACGTTTATTCCCGTCGGGTGATCGGCGCCGAGATCGTTCTCGATCGCGGCGAACTGATGCTCGATTTCGGAGCGATGATTTTTCGTGTAAGCCTCGCTGCCGCGCGAGCCGTTCTCTTCGTTCATCCAGGCGACGACCCGGATCGTTCGCTTCGGATGGAGCCCGAGCTGATGCACGAGCTGCGCGGTTTGCATGGCCACGGCCACGCCCGTGCCATCGTCGATCGCGCCCGTCCCGAGATCCCAGGAATCGAGATGCCCGGAAACGATGATCACATCCTCCGGATGCTCGCTCCCCTTGAGGTCGGCGATCACGTTCGCGCTCGGAACGTCCGGCAAAGTCTGCGGCGTGAGCACGAGATGGAGACGGACTTTTCCTTCCGCGGCGAGCGCGGCCATGAGTTCGGCGTCTTCGTCCGCGACGGCCGCGGTCGGGATTTTGGCGGCGTCCTTTTCG
>JBPCRH010000161.1:0-2827 GCA_050997075.1 Chthoniobacterales bacterium | reverse complement strand
CATTCCCGCCGTGCTGGTCATCGGCATTTTTGGAGAAGGCAAAACCACCCAGTTGCTCATCGCCAGCCAGGTCGTGCTCAGCATGCAACTTGGATTCGCGGTCTGGCCCCTCATGCGTTTCACCGGTGAAAAAAAGAAAATGGGCGAATTCGCCAATGGTTTCTTCGTCAAACTCCTCGGCTGGACGACCACGCTGATCATCATCGTTCTCAACGTGAAACTGCTCCTCGACACCTTTCTCCCGGCCGCGTGGACGGGCGCGTTCTACAGCGCGATCGGCCTCCCGCCGCCCTAGGCGCGATCTCCCGCTTGCGCCTCGGGCAGAGCCGCCAGACGCTCGGTGGTGACCATGCGCGCGATTGTGATCGCTTCTCACGGCGGCGTCGAAGGGATCGGCCTCGAGGAAGTGGAAAAGCTGGCCTCTCCCACCGCCGATCGGGTGCGGGTGCGGGTCCATGCCGCGGGCGTAAACCGGGCCGACATCATTCAGCGCGAAGGAAAATACCCCGCGCCGCCCGGCTATCCGGCGGATATTCCCGGACTCGAATTCGCGGGCGAGGTCGAAGCGGTGGGCGACCTCGTTCAGACCTGGAAAATCGGCGACCGCGTCTTCGGGATCACTGCCGGCGGCGGACAGGCCGAGTTCGTGGTCGTGCCAGAAAGCAATCTCGCGCGCACCCCGGCCGAGCTGGATTTCAACCAGGCCGGTGCGATGCCGGAGGTTTTCATCACCGCGCACGACGCGCTTTTCACCCGGGCAAATCTGCAAATGGGAGAACGCGTCCTCATCCATGCCGCCGCCTCTGGCGTGGGGACAGCCGCGATCCAGTTAGCGCACGCTGCCGGTGCGATCGTTTACGGAACCTCGCGCACGGCCAGCAAGCTCGAGAAAGTGCGCGCGCTCGGACTCGATGAAACCATCGTGGTCGAGAAATCGCCCGAGCAGTTTGTCGAGCGGGTGCGGGAATTAACCGGCGGCGCCGGAGTGGAAGTGATTCTTGATCTGGTCGGCGGCCATTATTTCCCGGCTAACCTCGAGGCGCTGGCCTCGCGCGGCCGCATCATCTGCGTCGGGACCACCGCCGGTCGCAAGGCGGAAATCGATCTTGGCCTCGTGTTGCGCAAACGCGCCACCATTGTCGGCACCGTCCTCCGGGCGCGCTCGACTGGGGAAAAGGCCGAAGCGACCCGACGTTTTCTTGACCACGTTCTCCCACTCGTCGCACGCGGGATGGTTAGGCCGTTTCTCGACCGGGTTTTCCCTGCCCACGAAGTGCGGGCCGCGCACCGTTACATCGAGTCAAACGAGAGCTGCGGGAAAGTCGTACTCGACTTTTCCGGCTAGCTGCCGCCGCACGGAAATGAGGCCCTCCCACGCCGTACGTGGCGCGAAAGTGGCACCGTTGCTGCTTTCTAGTAATTATGGCGAAGTTCCTAAACACCAGCGCGGCGAATTATTATCTCGAGGAGATTATTCGGCTTGCGCGCGATCGCCTCGTCCTCATCACTCCGGTGCTGAAGTTGAACGATCGGGTCAAGGAACTCCTGCAGGATAAGCATCAGCGCCAGATCGAGGTCCAGATCGCCTACGAGAAAAACGAGCTCGTGCCTGAGGAGGCAAACTGGCTCCGCGGCCTCTCTCACATCCGGACGAGCTTCTGCCGCAACCTTCACGCCAAATGCTACCTCAATGAGCAGTTCTGCATCGTCAGCAGCCTCAACCTGCACGAGCTAAGCAACGCCAAGAGCAACGAAATCGGCGTTCTGGTGGCACGGGATGACGACGGCGACCTATTCCAGACTCTCTCCGACGAAGCCGACCGCATCCTCCGGATCAGCGACGAAGTGCGGATAAGCTTCGAAAAGGTCCGCCGGATGAGCGAAGAGAACGCCCCGGAAGCGCCCGAGGAACAGGAAGGCGCCGGCAAACTCAGTACCTCGCGCCTGGCAAAAAAGCTCGGACTTAAGACCCAGGAACTAACCAATCACCTGGTCCATCTCGGCGCGATCGAGATCAGCGAAGGGCGCAAACAAATCACGCCCCTCGGTCGCCGGCTCGGTGGCGAGTTGCGCGTGAGCGCGCGTTTCGGTCCCTACTTTCTCTGGCCGGAAGCGTTGCCCCTATCGAAAGCCTGATTCGCGCCTCGAATTTATCGCGGGCCGCGCTCCTCGATCTGTTGCAAGCGCGGTCCGACCCGCTGGCCGACATACTTCACTGACTTGAAGAGCAGGGCGTAGAAAACAACCACCGCTCCCAGGGCGAACGCCGCCGTGGCCCAGTGATATGAACGCATGCGCGCGAGCGAGGGAGCAAACGCGAGCACCCCAAAAAGGCTAAGCAGGACGATGACGGCATCGAAGCTGGCCCGCTGCCAGTAGCCGCCGCCGAGATGCAGCCACATTCCAAACTCGTCAAAAGTCAGCGCCATTCCGAAGCCGTAGAGAAGGGCGCAAATTTGCCGCAGGCGGATACTCGGGCGCTGCACGAAGAGCAGGAACGCGCCCACCGCCGAGAGAAGAAAAATGCCGTAGTTAAGATGATGAACGTGAGTTCCGCCTAGATGCAAAAACAGGTCTGGCATCCGCCGCGTCATGATCAGAATCACCAGCACGCGGGCGGCGATGAAAGTGAGCAGGAAGGTCGTGAACGCAATCCGGGCCAGCCGCCGGGGCGCCACCAGAGCGAGAGCTGGTGAGGCCGGGCGCGGGGGTGAATTCACTTCGCGGGCCGCAGGATCCAAAGTTGCCCCACCGCTCCGAGCTATTGTTTATCTTCCGCCGACTCCGGCACCGCTTTCTCCGCGGCCTGGAAACCGACCTTGGAATG
>JBPCRH010000110.1:0-4054 GCA_050997075.1 Chthoniobacterales bacterium | reverse complement strand
CAAGTGTGGAGGGGCTCGAGCTGGAGAACGGTGGCAAACTTCTTCGTCCCGCGAAGTTTATTGCCAATGATATAGGCGGCGATCTTGGTCGTGAGCGCCAATGGAAATCTCATAGGTGCGGGATACTAACGATCATGCCGGGACTGTCAATGGAGGCACCCTTCGGTGCGGCAGGGCGGTTGCAAGAGGCTCGGCGACCGTCTCTATTCCGCCGATGTCCTCTGTCCCACCGGAAAAACGCAACGTCGCCGTGCTCGGCGCCTCCCGGAAACCCGAACGCTACGCCAACATGGCGCAGCGCCAGCTCGCGCAAGCCGGTTACCGGCCGATCCCAGTGAACCCGGCGTTCGAGGAGGTCGAAGGCGTCTCGTGCTTTCCAAATCTGGCCGCCATCGGCGAGCCGGTGCACACGGTCACGCTCTATCTCGGTGAGGCGCGCTCCACTCCCCTAATCGACGAGATCGTCGGGGCAGGTCCGCAGCGGATCATCATGAACCCCGGCGCAGAGAATGAGGAACTGGCCGCGGCGGCGAGCAGCGCCGGGATCGAAGTAGTCGAAGGCTGCACTCTGGTCATGTTGCGGGCCGGATTGTTTTAGAAGTAGTTTCAAAAGCCAATTCGCGCTCTAGCGGCGGTCTATGACCGCCGGGGTTTACCGGGAGTCCGCATTTTCGGCGGTCACAGACCGCCGCTCCAGGACTTTTGCAACCGCTTCTAGCCTTACTGCCCGACCAAACCGCGCCGAATCAGGCTGACCGCGATCGCCGCGAGGAGGAGCGAGACCAGCTTCGAAATACCTTTGATCCCTTGGCGGCCGAGCCATTTCGTGAGCCGATCCGCGTAACAAAAAACCACCGCCACGATGACCAGGTTTACGACCAGCGAGAGCAGGGTGTAAACCGGCCCCACCGAGTCGTTGAGCACTAAAAGCGCAGTCAGCAGCGCCGGGCCCGCGATCAGCGGCATGCCCAGGGGCACGATCCCGAAATCGGCGTTCGTCGGCTTTTTGTCACTGCCCACATCGAGCAGATCGCGCACGGCGAAGGTGAGCAAGAGCAACCCGCCCGCGACCTGAAAATCCGCCACGGTAATCCCGAGCGCCTCGAAGATCAGTTTTCCGAGAAAGACAAACCCGACCGAGATGCCGAGGGCCGTTCCGATCCCGATCAGCGCCTCCTGCTTGCGGCGTTTCGCGTCCACGTCCGCGCCGAGGCCGATGAAAATCGCGACCATCCCGACCGCGTCGATCGCGACGAAGATGGGAATGAAGGCGATGACGAATTTCGAGGTGAAGTCGTGCATGCGAATGGGGCGAGGCGTTTCACCCTTTACCGATTCGCCCAGCAACACAATGTTGAACGCTCACACCCAGCCTTATGAAACACTTCCTGCTCGTTAGTCTCTTGGCCGCCGCTTCCGTGCTCTCGCTTCAAGGCGAAGAACTTAAAACCCTCTCCGATTTCCAGGCCGCGGCCGAGAAAGCCAATGAAACCCTGACGATTCCCGATTGGCCGCAAACGCCGGTCGCGGTCCAGGGCAACATCGACACCGCCATCGCCCAGGCGAACGCCGCGCTCGACACGATCGGGAAGCAGGACCTGAAGACGGTGACCTTCGAGAGCACCGTCGGCGCGCTCGATAACCTGAAAAACCTCGCCCAGATCGCGAGTAACAAAAACGTCATCATCCAGCAGACCAATCAGCAGGCGGCAATGCGCGAGGCCGCGGAAAAAGGGGTCAAGGTCTACCAGGATTGGGAGGTCGGGATCGATTACCGCGAAGATGTTTACAAGGCAGTAAAAGCCTTCGCCGAGACCAAGCCGCAGCTCGAGGGCGAAAAGAAACTCCTCCTCGAATACGTTCTGCGCGATTATCGCCGCGCCGGTCTCGCCCTGCCGCCGGAGAAGCGCGGCGAAGTCGAGAAGCTCCGTAAAGAGCTGGCGAAACTCGAGACGGACTTCCAGGCGAACATCGTTGCCACGAAGGCGCCGGTCACTTTCACCAAAGCCGAGCTGGAAGGTGTTCCCGAAAGCCTGCTCAGCCTTCCTGGAATCAAGACCGGCGATGACTCCTACACCCTCCTCGCCAACGTCACCTTCCACTACAACACGGTGGAAGAGACAGCCGTGAAGGAAGAGACGCGGAAGAAGTTCTACCAGGTCCGCTTTAACCTCGCGCGCGAGAAGAACGTGCCGATCCTGAATAATATTCTCGTACACCGGAACAAGGTCGCGCTCCAGCTCGGCTATAAGTCATGGGACGATTTCCAGACCGAGATCCGGATGGCCAAGACCGGCGCGGCGGCTAAGACTTTCCTCCATGACCTGATCGCCGGGATCGAGCCGAAGTTTGCCGCGGAAGTCGCCGAATTGCGCAAGCTCAAGGTCGCGGCGACCAAAGACTCCAACGCCCAGATCAGCATCTGGGACTGGCGCTACTTTGCCAACGAGCTCAAGAAAGCGAAATACACCGTCGATACGGAAGCGTTGCGGGTTTACTTCCCTTTCCAGCAGACGCTCGAGGGAATGTTCAACATCTACCAGAGCATCTTCGGGTTGAAGTTCACCCGGATCGAGGCGCCGCAGAAATGGATCGATGACTTACAACTCTATGTCGTGACCGACGCGGACAGTAGCCAGCCGCTCGGGCTCTTCTATCTCGACATGTTTCCGCGCGACGGGAAGTTCAATCACTTCGCGGAATTCCAGATCATTCCGGGGAAGTTACTCGCCAGCGGCAAATACCAACGCCCGACCGTCGCGCTGATTTGTAACTTCCCGCCGCCCGGCAAAGAGAAACCTTCCCTCCTGAGTCATAGCGACGTCGAGACGCTTTTCCATGAGTTCGGGCACGCGCTCCATGCTCTCGTCACGACGGCGGAGACCGCGCGATTCTCCGGCACGAATGTCCCCGCCGACTTCGTCGAAGCGCCTTCGCAAATGCTCCAGAACTGGGTCTGGGAAAAGAAGGTTCTGGATACCTTCGCCGCCGACTACCGCGATCCCTCGAAGAAAATCCCGGCCGAGATGATTGCGAAAATGAAGGAAGCAAAACTCGCAACCGTCGCCGTGAACTACCGTCGCCAATTCGCCTTTGCCGACATCGATCTCACTCTTCACGACGTCCATTCCGAAGGCGAGCCCTATGACAGCGTCGCCCTTTCGAATCCAGTCCTGCAAAAAGTCTTTCTCCCGATCGATCCTGAAACCGCTTTCGTCGCGTTCTTCGGTCACCTCGTCGATTATGATGGCGGCTACTACGGGTACGCCTGGGCCGATGCGATCGCCGCGGACATGGCGACCGTTTTTGAAAAATCGCCGGATGGTTTTCTCGACAAGGCTGCCGGAATGAAGTTGCGCCGGGAGATTTACGCGCCCGGCGGCTCGCGCGAGATCGATGACTCGATTCACAGCTTCCTCGGGCGCGACCGCTCGATCGAACCATTCCTGAAAACCCTCGGCATCAACTCTCCGGCGAAAGCCAAAGCCGGGCCATCGACCGAAAGCGACTCCGGCGCCGCCGAGCCTCCGCCGGAAGCGATCAACGCGATCGACCAGGAAGGTTTGCTCGCGCACATCAAGGTCCTTGGCTCGGATAAGTTCGAAGGTCGCGCGCCAGGCTCTCAGGGCGAGACCGAGTCGGTGAATTACATTACCGAGCAGTTCAAGACCCTCGGCTTGAAACCGGGCAACCCGAACGGCACTTACACGCAGGAAGTTCCGCTCGCCGGGATCTTCGGCACGCCGACCGGATCATTTAGCGTCAACGGCCAGAAGCTGGAATTGCAATCGCCTAACGACTTCGTCGCCTTCACCAATCGGATCACGCCGGAAGTAAACGTGAAGGATTCCGACCTCGTCTTCGTCGGCTACGGTGTGGTCGCCCCGGAGTATGGCTGGGACGACTACAAGGGCCTCGATGTCAAAGGGAAGACGCTCGTTTTCCTGATCAACGACCCCGCAATTCCGGACCCGAGCGCTCCGGCGCAGCTCGACGCGACAATGGTCCAGGGCAAAGCGGTGAACTACTGCGGACGCTGGAGTTAAGCGTACGA
>JBPCRH010000078.1:0-4197 GCA_050997075.1 Chthoniobacterales bacterium | reverse complement strand
AACTCGATCCAAGCCGTTAAAATCCGAATCCTGCGTCCAAATCTCAGCGTCGAAAGCTCGCGCTGTGGTGATAACAATGCTGTCGGCCATCGGCAGGCGATTCTCGTGACTAAACCTCGCCGCCGCGATCGCGAGCTCGGCGCCCAGATCAACGATGCGGCCGAAGCTCATCGCGGAGACCGCATCACGCGCGGCCTCCTCCTTGCGCTGCTCCAGCATCCGTTTGAAGACTTCGTAAAGAGTGATGGACGGCACAATCAAATCGCCGGTCGCGAGAATGGCTGGTTCGAAATATCCCGCGTTGGGACCATCGGCGAAATACTCCAGCCAAGCCGACGAATCGACCACGTTCATACCCGATCAAAGTCGCGCGGAACCGTGGTGTCGATGCCCCTAAGAAAGCCACGCATCTGCTTCAGCCGAGCCGCAGGCAAATTCGTCCGCTGCCCATCTGCCGCACCCGGCTTGGGCGGCTTATTCTCTCGTTCCGCTGCGTAAGCGAGGCTGGCCCGAATGTCGGCAGCCGTTAGATCAGGAAAGTCGTGTAGTATCTCTTTCTCCGACATCCCCGCCGCGAGCCAACCCAGCACATCGCCCACCGTAATTCGCATCCCGCGAATGCACGGCTTCCCGCCGCGTTTTCCGGGCTCGATCGTGATGATCGTCGCGTAGCCTGGCGCAGGGGCTGTCGCCTCCTCGCGCACCCGCGCCGAAGATTCCTTGCATGCAGCGGCAGGTACTTGGCCGGGTCGCGAGGGCTTCTTCTTCGGCTTCATGGCAGGCAACAAGCCTAGTGCAACGAGGCGCGTCGATCAAAACTATCGCGCGTCGCAGGCGCGGAGTAAGAAGCGACTGAATTTGGAGCGGGCTCTCCTGTTCTGAAACTTCGCACGCCATGCGTTCATTCGGTTATCCGCCAATGGCGCGGTTCTGCAACCGCGCAGAACGTGGCGGTGGCACAGCTTCGATCCATACATCAATGGTATCTCCGATGGCTTGCAAAAATGGCTGAAACGCCGTGGAATCTTCCCCGGCTATCTGCGTCGCGCGCTGTTCAGCGAATTCTAACAGATGCAGCAATCGCTCAATCTCGTCGGGAAGGGTGATGTTTTGAAATTCAGTAATTCGAGCCAGAGCCGCGCTCAGAACCATCTGGAGCATGATGCTGAAGTTTATTAACTGCAGCGTCTCAAGTTCTGCCGTGGCTTCAGCCGCCCGTGCCCTCTTCGCGCGAGCATGCGCTTCGTCTCTGCCAACTCGGATCACCGATCTGAGAAATCCCGGCTTGGCGACCTCGATCTGCTGCAGTTGGAATTTGAAGTCATCCGACCAACGCGCGCGAATTTCTAGCAAATCCCCGCAATATCCCTGAAGCTCCTGTCGATCTTGATCTGTTAAATCACTCGCTCCATGGGACAAGATTTCTTTCGCGCGTCCATAAACGGATCGGAGTCTGGCCTTCAACTCGGCATGATGCGCTCGAATCAGACGGTCGACACCGACTTCGACCTTCTTCAACCTTATCGCGTTGTCTTGATCGCTGACCACGTGCGCGAGCTCAACGAGTACTAGGGCCGCGGCGGTTGTTGCCGTGGCAACTCGTGCGGCCTTGCCGACGCGTCTTGCGTTCGCAGTGGTCTTTCCAGTCGAATTGACCAGAGTGGCAAGCTCGCGACCAGTTTTGTCTCTCATGAGCCGCACACCTTTCGCTCCCTTGTCGAAGGCGACACGCATCTGACCACGTTCTAGCAACGCTTTGGCGCCTTGCAGAGACAGTCCGGTGCTTCTCTGGATTTCGCCCACAGCGTAGATCTTCGATGAACGACGCAACTCCTGAGCAAATCGACTCGGCACCAAGGCGTCTTCGAACGTCAGACTGAGGAGCGGGATGTTGCTGTTCATAAAGCTACAATTCCCCGCGGAAGGCGCGGTGCTGGAGGGTGGCGAAGAGCGCGTCCAGCTCCGCCATCGACGCGCGGTGCGCCGTTTTCATGCGCTCCACCGCCGTCACCCGTCGGGCGAATTCGCGCTGCAACTTGATGGGGGGAGCGAGCAGCGGGAAGCCTCGCAACTGCGTCATGTTGATCGAGGCTATGCCCGTCGTCTGCTTCGCTGAACGGAGGAAATACTTCTTTCCGCGCTGGCTGCCGACCAGCCAGTTGAGAAACAGCGGATCGAGATCAGGCGAAGTCAGGCGCACTCGGAAGATGTGATTTTGATGGATGCACTCTGGCAATTCGTCATTCCAAAGTGTACCTCGCCCCAGCTTGTCCGGGTCGCCGCCTTCCGTGAGGAGAAGATCATCCTTGATAAGCTTGTAGCGCGCAATCTCGCTGGCCGTGGCTTCGATAGTCTTCACGGTTGTTAGGTTCAGCGCCTTGTCCTGGACGTTCGCAACAGCGAGGTAGGGCGTTTCACGGACCGCTTCGCCATTCAGTTTCCTGCCCTTGGTGATTCCTGAAACCATGTCAGCCACTTCGCTGAGTGTGAGTGAGTCGCGCCATTGCTTCGGATTCGTCACAGGGTCGCCGAAGAGGTCGAGGAAGAGGGATTGGGTGAGGGTGTCGAGTTGGGCGAGGGCGGCGCGGCGCTTGGCCCGCAACGCCTCCGCCCGGTCCAGCACCTCCGCAATCCGCCGCTGCTCTGCTAGCGGCGGCAGCATTACTTCTGCTCGCTTGAGATATTTGAAATGGCGGTCGTAGCCACCGTCATGAAGGCGCAGTTGGCGGAGGAAGTGGTAGAGATACTTAACGTCCGCCTCCACTTTCGGACGAAGAACTTTAATTCCATCTGCACCCATGCAGAACGGGAAATTCACAAATTTTAGGCAGCGTGTGTGGTCGCCAAACACCACCACCGGCAAGGACGAGCGGCACAAGCGCGTTCGGTCGTTCACATAGCCGGAAACCAGTTCCTTGCCCTGGTCAACGACTGCGAACTTACCTTCGCTCAAAAACTCGCTCTGCGGAGTTTTGAGATTGCCGCCGGATTCATCAGCGACGGCTTCATCGAAAGGGAGCTTTTGCCAGTTGGACTTCACTTCAGCATCCCCTCCAATTCCTTCATGCCTTGCTGAATCTCCGTCTCCAGCTGGGCGAGGCTTTGCAGGATTTCGCCCGGCGGGCGGTGCGCGACTTCTTCGTGGACGACTTCCTTGTAGCGGTTAAGCGAGAGGTCGTAATTTTGATTTCCGATTTCCGATTTTCGAATGACGAATGATTGGGCGGTCCGTGGCCGCTTGGTTTCACTTCCGTTGCGCTGCGTCCAGCGGGCGAGGATGTCGGGCAGGTTGTTCTTCGCGTGGTCGCCGGCGGTGAGCGCGGTCCTGGGCACTGGGCCGAGCTTTTCCGCGGGGAGGAGTTCGGTGCGTTTGTCGTCGAGCGACATGCCGTCGGCGTCCACGTCGTAGAACCAGACATGGTCCGTGCCGCCGGAGTTGGTCTTGGTGAAGAGGAGGATGGCAGTGGAGACGCCGGCGTAGGGCTTGAAGACGCCGCCGGGCAGCGAGATGACGGCGTCGAGTTTCTGTTCCTCGACGAGAATCTTGCGCAGTGTCTTGTGCGCATTCGACGAGCCGAAGAGCACGCCGTCGGGCACGATGACGGCGGCGCGTCCACCGGGCCTGAGCAGGCGCAGGAAGAGGGCGAAGAAGAGCAGCTCGGTCTTCTTCGTCTTGACGATTTGCTGGAGGTCCCTGGCGCAGTTCTCGTAGTCGAGCGAGCCGGCGAAGGGCGGATTGGCGAGGACGAGGGTGTATTTTTCCTCCTCGCCCGCGTGGTCCTGCGCGAGGGAGTCGCGGTAGCGGATGTCGGGATTTTCCACGCCGTGCAGGAGCATATTCATGCTCCCGATGCGGAGCATGGTGTTATCGAAGTCGAAGCCGTGGAAGAGGTGGTGGTGGAAGTGTTCCCGCAGCTTCTCGTCGCGGAAGATCTCCGGGTGGTGATCGCGCAGGTTCTCGCCCGTGGCGACGAGGAAGCCAGCGGTGCCGCAGGCGGGATCGCAGACGATGTCCTTCGGCTGCGGCGCAACCATTTCGACCATGAGCTGGATGATGTGGCGCGGGGTGCGGAACTGCCCGTTCTGCCCGGCGCTGGCGATCTTGCCGAGCATGTATTCATAGAGGTCGCCCTTGGTGTCGCGGTCCTCCATCGGCACGTGGTCGATCATGTCGACGACGCGCGTTAAGAGCGAAGG
>JBPCRH010000062.1:0-10125 GCA_050997075.1 Chthoniobacterales bacterium | reverse complement strand
ATCGCGCTTTTGGTGTACACCAAAGTTTGGATTGTTGGGGTTGTCTCCGCCGGGGGGGGTTGTCGGCCCGCCCCCCGCTACAAGATTGCCAATACTCCTTCGCTCCCGCCGTCCGCTAACGGCACGTGAATCTTCGCGCTAGCGTTGTAGACGCTTCGCTTTGCGAAGCGCGGCGAGAAGCCCCGATCGCAACTCAGGTACTAGCCACGCAAGTCCCGCGCTTCGCAGAGCAAAGCGTCTACAAGGATGAGATATGAGTCCTCGAACTTGGCGGTTTGGTGCCGCTTAAAGGCGGCGAGATGTCCGCGCCAGCTTTTAGTGCTCTTGCGTTCAGCCTCACTCTGCTTTTTTCGAAGCGCACGGCAGAGTTGAAATCGCCCTTTGCAGCGTGGGCCGCAGCGAGGGTGTCGATGATCTCGCCATCTTTCCAATGCGTGATTTCGCAGGCGCGCTTCGCCAGTTCAACCGCGCGGCTCGGGTTCCGAAGGGGCTTGACCGGGATGGTGGCAAGAATCCAGGCGAGCTCGTTGAGGGCGTAGGAGTAGAGGTCCTCGTCCGGCCGGAGCGAGACGGTTCGCTCGAGGTCAACGACTGCTGCGCGGTAACGGCCCAGAAGAGAATTTGCCCGAGAGCGCAAGATCAGAGCCGCGGCGAACTTCGGATCCCACTGCAACGCGCGAGTGGTATCGGCTACGACCTCTGCCCACTTTTCTTGTGTGTCACTGAGATCAGCGCGCGTATAAAACGCCGGCCAAAAAGTGGGATCCATCTTGATCGCCTGATCGAGCTTGCGCCGCACTGCTCCGGAATCTTTGCCGGCGGCAAGTTCCCGGGCCGCTGCATTGGCCAGGCGAAGAGGAGCAGAACACCAGGGAGAAACCAACCCGGCCGAGTTGTCCGAAGGGGCGTCGACCTCATGTCACCGACGAGGATAAATGCGCTGTCAATCCGCTCTTCGGTTTCGCGGTTCCACCCCAACCACGATCGGGTATCGGGCTGTAGCGGCGGGCGTGTCGCCCGCGGGGATGCGCCCGGCACGGCCCCCGCTACACCGCGGGTTCGAGCTCGGGCTCGGGCGGGACGACGTCGAGCGGGGCGGCTTCGATCGAGAGAATGGCGTAACGGCCGCTGCCCTGGTCGGCGTTCAGCCCGACGATCTCGCCTAACCGATGGCCGATGAGCGCCTGGCCGATCGCGGTCTGGTAGGAAATGATCGCGCGATCGGGATCGCCGTCCCACGCGCCGAGAATCGAGTAGGTCTCTTCCTTGCCGGAAGTGGTCGCGCGCAGGGTGACGACGGTGCCGATGGAGACCTGGCTCACGTCCGGGCTTTCGAAGGCGGTGCCGCGCGCGCGATCGAGCGCGGTCTCGAGCTCGGATTTGCGGCGCATCAGGACGGCCTGCATTTCCTTGGCCGCTTTGAATTCGAAATTCTCCCGCAGATCCCCATAGGAACGGGCGACACCGATCTCTTTGCTGTTCTCGGGAATTTTTTTGTTCACGAGTTCTTCGAGCTCGGCTTTGCGTTTCTGGAGGCTGCTCCACGACACGACGAGCGACTCGACTTTTTCCTCCATCTGCTCGCCGCTGACGAGGCTCTGGAGATCAGGATAAAGTTTGATGATGCGCGCCATGAGCGAGCGCTTCGTGAGTTCATCGAAGACCGGGCTGAGCATGAGCCGGCGCATGGCGTCGCGGGCGAGGCCGATGTCGGCGCCTTCGAAAATGTCGGGGATGAGTTTGCGATCTTCGAGCAGTAAATCGCGGAGGCGGGTGCTCCGGCTGTTGCGCTCGTGATGTTGATCGCGCTCGCAGGCAGTAAAAATCGCGCCGAGCAACTCGGGGCTGATGAGCTCAGGATATTCCTTCCGGGATTTGCAAAGCCAATAGAGCATCTCGCTCGTGGCGGAGTGCTCGCGGAGGGCGCGATCAAAAGCGGCGCGGAGCTCGTCCTGCTTGCCGTTCTCGGCGAAGACGCGCGGCATCTGGCCGACGAGGCGCGCGTTGTTGCCCTGCATGAGGAGCAGGGCGCGGGAAGTCCAGCGCTCGCCGAGCGCGGCGGGAAGAGCGTGGAGGACGTGGCGTTCCTTCGAGGCTGGAAGTTTCGCGAAAATGTCGCCGAGGTGGGATTCTTCGTCGTTCAGCAGGCGCGCCAAAGTGAGGTCGGGACGGGTCGTGTGCAGCTTCGGCTCCCGCTGCAGGAGTTCATCGCGGGTGATGACGAGCTCGAAAGCGAGCGCGGGATTGAGCTTTTGATTCCGCTGCGCGGTGTCTTCGATCTGGTCGACGATCGGCTGGAGTTGCTGCTCCGGCTCCTTGAATTCGTGATGGAACTTAATGATCTGGTCGAGCGCCGCAGCCTGCTCTTTCGCCTGGCGCGCCGCCGCGAAAAACTTCAGGAGTTCGTCGGCGCGCGAGACCTCGGTTGTGCGCAGCTCGATCGGGTCGCTCTTCTTCGTCGGGATGAGGAAATGGCCTTCTTTCTTCAGCAGCGTCTTCGTCGCCGACCACCATTTTTTGAATTCCGGCTCGGTAAAGACATCGCCGGTGAGCCAGTGAGTGATCTGCGCCGTAGTCGCTTTGCCGCCGAGGCTCTCGAGGATGTTCCGCATCAGCGCGGTGCCGTTTTCTTTCGCGAGAGTTTTTAACCCGTCGAGGTTCGTCGCCTTCTGCGCCAGGAAATGTTCCGCGGGAATCGGCGTGAGATTTTCCGCCGCATACTGCAACTGCATCGGGTGGCCCTTCTCCGTCTCGAAATCGATCAGGACCTGGTTGAGAAGAAGGTTCCACTCTGCGACCCGGCCGAAGCCCCAGCTTTTGTGCAGACAGAAAGCACCGGGCTGGAGCTGCTCCAGTTGCGCCGCCCCGGCGTTGGTTAACTTTCCGGCGTCCACTAATTTTTGCAGCTCTGCGTCCATATTTTTGTCTTCGGTGCTTTTCGGGGCAATCACGATGCACGACGGCCCGCGCCCGCGCAAACCGGCGGGCGCCAGTCCCTCGTGCGCCGCTCGACCCGCCTGGAGGGATGAGCTCCGCGAATCCGCGAGCGTGTTTCGGCGCGGGTATTGCCCCGGCGCCCGGAGACGCTCGCGGCGTCGCGGAGCTCCGCCCTCCAGTTTGGTGAAACAGTCAGTTTTGGCGCGCGGCCGTCCGCTGGGGAAGGACGATTCGCGCCGTTCCCGATTCGCGTTGCCCGCGCGCGGGACCCGTGGAAACCTAGCGCCGCGTGCCTGTCAGCATCTGGTTCTGGATTGCCTTTCATCTCGGTATTTTCGCGGCGATCGCGATCGATCTGCTCGCCCATCAGGTCAAAGGCCCGCACGCCGTCAGCCTGCGCAGCGCCGTCCGGCGCAGCCTCATCTGGGTCGCGCTCTCGCTCGCGTTTAACGTCTTTGTCTGGCAATGGCAGGGGGCGGACCAAGGGATCGACTTCTTTACCGGCTACCTCATCGAGTACTCGCTGAGCGTCGATAACATCTTCGTTTTCGTTCTCATCTTCGCCTATTTCCGGGTGCCGCCGCAGTATGAACACCGTGTCCTCGTCTGGGGCATCGTCGGCGCGATCGTCATGCGCGCGCTCATGATCTGGCTCGGCGTCTCGCTCGTCGCGCGCTTTCATTTCGTGCTCGACATCTTCGGCGCCTTCCTCCTCATCACCGGGCTGCGCATGCTCATCGGCCGCTCCGAACAGCTCGATCTCGAGAACAACTTCGTCCTGCGCACGACCCGCCGTCTCCTCCCGGTGACGAATGATTATCACGGGCCGAAATTTTTCGCCCTCGTCGGCGGCCGGCGCATGCTCACCCCGCTCGCGCTCGTCCTCATCGTCATTGACGTGATGGACCTCATCTTTGCGGTCGACTCGATCCCGGCGGTGCTCGCGATCACCCAGGACACCTTCATTATTTATACCTCAAACATCTGCGCCATCCTCGGGCTGCGCTCGCTCTATTTCCTCCTCGCGAACCTGGTCACGCGTTTCATTTATCTTCGCGTCGGGCTCGCGCTCATCCTCTGTTTTGTGGGCGCGAAAATGATCGCGGCGAAATGGCTGCACCTGCCGAACTGGGTCTCGCTCGCAGTCATCGCCACGGTCCTGCTCCTGACGATCGTGATTTCGGTCGTGGCCACGAAAGACCAGCCGAAGGCCGCCGCTCGATAAACAAGTGTTGCCAGAAATGGCCGCACCGGATTAAATCGCCTCGTCCTATGATACGCTCGCTTCTTTGCCTTCTCTTCCTCGGTTTCGCCGCCCGTGCCGGAGCGGATATTCAGGACCCGCCCGCGGCCGATTACGGTCCGACGCGCAAACTCTCGCGCGGGATCGCGAACATCTTTCTCGCCCCGGCGGAGATCCCGGTGACGATCGGCAAAGTGAACGAAGACGAGGGGAACGCGGCGGCCGCAACCTTCGGTGTGATCAAAGGCTCTGGGCGCGCGTTTGCGCGCTTCGGGGTCGGATTTTACGAGGCTCTGCTCTGGCCATTTCCGGTTTACAAGGGCACCTATTATCCGGTTCTGCGCAGCGACATCCCGTGGATTCATCGCGGTTACAGCGAGTTTCCGCCGGAGCTGGGGAACGAGTCGAAGTATCCCTACGTGCGCGAATATTAAGCGATTCGTTAGGCGCGGTTGATGGGCGTATCGAGCGCGAATCTGGCGGAGCGATTGCAGCCGCTTTTCGCGGAAAACTTCGAGCGTTTCGGCGAACTCGGCGCGGCCGTCTCGGTCTGGCGGGAGGGACGCTCCGTGCTCGAATTGCACGGCGGCTTTTGCGCAGCGCGGCGCGAAATCCCGTGGCGTGAGGACACGCTCGTCCTCTTCTGGTCAGCCACGAAAGGGCTCGCCAGCGCCTCTGTTTTGCATCTGCTCCAGGAACGCGGCCTCGGCCTCGAACGGCGGGTCGCGGAGTTCTGGCCGGAGTTTGCCGAGAACGGGAAAGAGGCGATCACCCTCGCGCAATTGCTCTCGCACCAGGCCGGACTCGCCGCGCTCGACGAGCCGGTGGCGGTCACCGAGCACGCCGCGGTCGCGGAGGCGCTCGCGCGGCAACGCCCGCTCTGGCCGCCGGGCGAAGGGCACGGTTATCACGCGCGCACTTTTGGTTTCCTGCTTGATGAGTTGGTTCGTCGGATCGACGGGCGCACGTTGGGCGTTTACTGGCGCGAGGTGTTTGCGGAGCCGCTTGCGCTCGACCTCTGGATCGGCCTGCCCACGGAAGAGAATGCGCGCACCGCCGATATCTATGCCGCGCGGGCGGGAGGAAGGCCGGAGCCAGCGGCGTTCTACAAGGCACTCGCTACGCCCGGCACGCTCGTCCGCCAGGTCTTCGGTTCTCCACGGGGGCTGCAATCGATCAGCGCGATGAACGCGCCGGAGAATCGCGCGCTCTCGCTCGCATCGTTAGGCGGAATCGGCAGCGCGCGTGCGCTCGCGAAGTTTTACGCCCTTCTCGCGGAGGGCGGCGCGCTCGACGGCCGGCGGTTTTTTAGTGCCTCAACCATCGCCCAAATGACCACGACGCTGACCGCTGGCCTCGATCGCGTCTTCGGAATTCCGACCGCCTTTTCGGCCGGCTTTATGAAAGACGCGCCGGGCGGGGGCCGCCGCCTTTTCGGTCCGTCGCCGCTCGCCTTCGGCCACCCGGGCGCGGGCGGGAGCCACGCTTTCGCCGACCCGGAAAACCGGCTCGCCTTCGCCTACGTCATGAATCAAATGGAGCCGAGCGTCTTGCCTAACGAGAAGTCGCTCCGCCTCGTCGACGCGCTTTACCGTGGTCACAACTAAAAGCGCCGCGAACTCCTCGCTTCCCGCTGTCGACGCGTCGCTCGGCGAAGCGCGAGAGTGACGCAAGATCGTCAAAAGGATCATGCCCTACACCCGCGCCTACCAGAGGGAGGCGTCTACAGAAAATCGGGCACCTCGGTGACGCTGCCCGTTGACAGCGAATTTCATCGCTGGCATACCACTCGCGGTCACCTGCCCGCACCATGCCGAAAACCGACTACGCCGCGGTCGGCTTTGAGAAAATCGACCGCGATCTTGCGTTCCTGAGCGAATGCTTTCGCGAAGTTCTGACGGAGCTTGGTGAAGGCGAACTCGCCGCGCGCCTGCCCTGGATCGCGGGCGCGGAGGAGGCCGCGGTTCCTGCGACCTATCCGGCGCGGCTCGGGCAGGCGTTCTCGATCGCCTTTCAGCTCCTCAACTTGGTCGAGGAAAATGTCGCCGCGCAGATGCGGCGAATGCGCGAGACCGAGCTCGGACTGGCCTTCGAGCCCGGCTTGTGGGGTTACAATTTTCGGCGACTAAAAGAGATTGGTCTCGATGGGGAGGAGATCGGCGCTGCGATCGCCGGGATTCGGGTCGAGCCGGTGCTGACCGCGCACCCGACCGAGGCGAAACGAGCGACCGTGCTCGAGCAGTTGCGCGCGCTTTATTTGCTCCTGCTCGAACGCGAAAATCCGCAGGCCACACCGCGCGAGCAGGCGGCTTTGCGCGCTGCAATCAAGGTTGGGCTCGAGCGGCTCTGGCGCACCGGCGAGATCGCACGGCACAAGCCGAGCGTGGCCGAGGAACGCCGGAACACGATCTATTATCTGCGCGAAGTTTTTCCCGACGTCCTCGGGGAGCTCGACGAACGGCTCGTGCAATCGTGGGAGGACGCCGGTTTCGCGGCGGAATGGTTCAACGAACCGGAGCGTTTGCCGGGAATGCGTTTCGGGACGTGGGTCGGGGGCGATCGCGACGGGCATCCCTTCGTCACTGCGGAAGTGACGCGGGAAACGCTCGTCGACCTGCGCATCTGCGCGCTCCTCTCGCTCCATCGTGCGCTCGCGCGCACGCTCCATCGCCTGAGTCTTGCGCAATCCGTGCACGACGTGCCGCCAGAACTAACCGACGCGATCGCCGCGATCGGAAGAGACCTCGGCGCGGAGATGGCGGCGGAGACGAGCGCGCGTTATTCGGATGAGCCGTGGCGACAACTCGTCAAGCTGATCCAGGAAAAGCTGCCAATGCAACGTTCCGCGGACGGCGCGGCGGAGCTGCACCAGGCGCCGGGACGCTATCGGCATGCGAGCGAGGTTCGGGCGGATCTCGAAATTCTCCGGCGCTCGCTCGTTGCGGTCGGCGCGGAACGGATCGCGCGCGCGGAGGTGTTGCCGGTGCTGCGGCAACTCGAGGTTTTTGGTTTTCACGCGGCCACGCTCGATCTCCGGCAGAACAGCGCCTTCCACGAAAAAGCGCTCATGCAGATGATGAACCGCGCCGGTTTGCCTAACGATGCCTACGCGAGCTGGAGCGAAGCGGAGCGCCTCGAGTTTCTGGAAAAAGAACTCGCCCTGCCGCGACCGTTTTTGCTCCCCGGTGCGTCGGCGGGCCCGGAAGCGGACGCGGTGCTCGATTCGTATTGCGTGTTCGTTAGGCAACACGCCGAGTTTGGCGACGAAGGTCTCGGGGGATTGATCGTGAGCATGACGCGGAGCCTTTCCGACTTGCTCATGATTTACCTCTTCGCGCGCGAAGCGGGGCTGGTGGAGCTGACGTCGGAGGGATTGGCCTGTCTCCTCCCGGTGGTGCCGTTGTTCGAGACGACGGAAGACCTCGAGCGCAGCCCGGAATTGATGCGGCAGTTTCTCGCGCACCCGATCACCCGGCGCAGTCTCGAACGGCAACGGCTCCCGGCGCAAACGGCCGCGCACGATCCACGCCCGGTGCAGCAAATCATGGTCGGCTACAGCGACAGCAACAAGGAAGGCGGGATCATCGCCAGCAAATGGGCGCTCCAAATCGCGCAGGAAACGCCAACCCATGCCGCGGCCGAGTCCGGTTTTGCGATTCGTTACTTCCACGGGCGCGGCGACACGATCAGCCCCGGCGCCGGGCCGACCCATCGATTTCTCGAGGCCCTCCCACCGCACACGATCGGGGGCGACCTGCGCCTGACCGAGCAGGGCGAAACGATCGCGCAGAAGTACGCGAATCGCGGGACCGCGACCTACAATCTCGAATTGCTCCTCGCCGGCGTGACCGGCGTTTCGGTGAAGCAGGCGAAAATGCCCGACCCGTCGCGGCCGCTCAAAAGCGTGATAGCGCGGGTGGCCCGGACCAGCCGCGAGGCCTACCAGGCATTGTTAGGCGCGGACGGTTTCATGGAATTCTACAGCCAGGCAACGCCGATCGATGCACTCGAGCGGAGCGCGATCGGCTCGCGCCCGCCGCGCCGGACCGGCCAGCGGCGGCTGAGCGATCTGCGCGCGATTCCGTGGGTCTTCAGTTGGACCCAGGCGCGCTATTATCTGCCGGGGTGGTACGGGGCGGGTTACGCGCTCGAGGAGCTGGCCACGAGCGACCCGGAGAATTTCGAGGGGCTCATCTCCGAAGTTTCGCGCTGGCCCTTTCTCCGTTTCACCCTCAACAACGTCGAGACCAGCCAGGCGAGCGCCGATCTCCCGCTGATGACGCGTTATGCCGCGCTCGTGCCTGACGAGTCTGTGCGCGCGCGCATTTTCGGGATGATCAGGGAGGAATTTGAGCGGACCGATCGGATGCTCGCGCGGATCATGGGCACGGGCCAACTCGGGCCGCGCCGGCCGCGTTTCCAGAAAACCCTGAACGTGCGCGCGGCCGCGCTGCTCGTCCTCCATGCGCAACAGATCGAGCTCCTGACGAAGTGGCGCGCGCTCCATGCGGCCGATGATGAGGACGCGGCCGACGCGATGCTCCCCGAGCTGCTCCTCTCGATCAATGCGATCGCGAGCGGCCTGCGCACGACCGGTTAGGCATCGTTAGGCAAGGGCGTGTGCCTGGAGGGATTCGAACCCCCAGCCGTCTGATCCGAAGTCAGAAGTTCTATCCGGTTGAGCTACAGGCACGTTTACTGCCGCGACGGACAGATCGTGGTCGACGCTTCGTTCTGCGAAGCGCGAGATTAGCGTGAATCGGGCAGTATACGCTCTTCTCGCGCCTCTCCGGGAGAGGCGTCTACAGAATCGCGCAGAAAGGGGTAGAACCAACTGCGTCGTTTCGGTTTTTCGTTCGCCGGCGTGATCGGCGCGAGGTGATAGATCTGGATGCTGCGTGAGTAGGCCCGCGAAACTCTCCGTCACGCCCGCGTGTCCTTCTGAGCGTAGGCTTCACGGCAGCGCCACGGGATCCCTCGACTGCGCTGCGCTGCGCTCGGGATGACGGCGGTGTTGGCCGCTTTGTGCCACCACCCTTTGAACTTTTTACTTCACCGCAGAGGGCCCCGCGGTCGAGGAGAGGAAGAGGAAACTCGAAAGGATTAAGTTGTTTTCGCTCTATCTCAACTTCCGCGTTGCCCTCTGCGGTCAAGCCGCCGGCGACCTCGTTAGGCCGCGAGCAGTTCGACGCCGTCGAGGGCGGCGATGAGCTCGCAGCCGACGAGCAACTTCTCCAGCGGCGCACAATCCTGGAGCTCCTGTTCGCTCAGGAGACGTTCCCAGAAAGAGATCATTTTTTTGTTCGCGCTGCTTTCGTGGCTGTCGGGAGATGAGGTCATGCAGCCTCGTTTAGCAGCAGCCATGCCAGCGTGGCAGAGCGCTGCAAATTCCCGAAAATTTCCGCGAGCGCGGGGTGGCCAACGGGACTCGAACCCGCAACAGCCAGAACCACAATCTGGGGCTCTACCATTGAGCTATGGCCACCGACGCGCAGGACTCTAGATTTCTCGGGCCGTTTTGCAAACCGCGCGCGGCCCCGTGGACATTGCGCCGGGCCAACCGGTCGGCTATCATCGCCGCCTCATTGGATGAAGAAAATCGGTCTGATCCTTCTCCCTCTCCTGGCTTTGCTGGCGCCGCCCTTGGTCTCTCTTGGGCAGGACACCGATCCTTCCGAGACCTTCCTTAAAGCCTACATGACCGCGCAGCAGGCGGAGAAAATGGAGCGCGAGAATCAGCTCAAGCCCGCGCTCGCCAAACTGCGTTTCGCCGGCTCGCTCCTTGAGGAACTAAAAAAGAACAACGCCGATTGGCAGCCCGCGATCGTCGAATACCGCGGCCGCAAAATCGGCGAGAGCATCCTCCGCGTGGAGAGCAAACTCTCCACCCAAAAAGACCTCTCCGAAGGAGCGGCCGAATCGCTCGCGGAAGCGGGAGCGCCCCT
>JBPCRH010000407.1:0-5092 GCA_050997075.1 Chthoniobacterales bacterium | reverse complement strand
AGGCGGCAGCGTCAGAAGATGCGCGATCGCCAGGGAAAGTCCGCGACGGTGGAACACCGTCGCCACCCCACGGGACGTGGGCGCTACCCAGCCCTCGTGTAGCTCGGGTCTCTGACCCGCGTCGTACGTCTCCGGCTCGTTCCGCACGTGAGGCGGCGTGAGAGCGACGCGCGTCAGAGACGCGCGCTACATCTGCGACCGGAAGGGCAGCGCGACCCATTCGGTCGTCCGCTCCCAGAGCGAGCGGTTCTTAAAATCCTGCAACGTGTATTCCTTCGATTGCTTCAGGTCTTTCCCGAAGATCGCTTCCATTCGCCCAGCAAATTCCTTGTCGTCACCCGCGAGATCGAGCTCCTCATTAATCTCCGCCGAACGGGAATCGAAGTTCGACGAACCGACGAGCGCGAAGAGCCCGTCGATCACCATCGACTTCGTGTGGATCATCGTCGGCTGATATTCGAAAATCTCCACGCCGCCCTCGAGCATCCGCCCGTAGGCGGCGCGCCCCGCGCTTTTCGTGAGCGGCTGATCGTCGTTTTCGCCGGGCAGGATGACACGCACATCGACGCCGCGTTTTACTGCCTTCACGAGGAGCTCGACCTGGTCATCGGTCGGTGTGCAGTAGGCGTTCGTGATCCAGATGCGCTTCTCCGCGGCGGCAAACGCGACCGCCTGCGCGAGCGGCACCGGCGCCATCGAGAAGGAATACGAAGCGATTGTTTGCGCGTGGATATTTCCCGCCGGCGGATGGGCCGGGAATTGATCGGGACCGCTCAGGGTTTCGCCAAAAGTCTTGATCCAATGCGCCTCGAAGGCGTTCTGAAGTTGGGCCACGAGCGGACCTTGCACGCGCACCATGAGGTCGCGCCAGTGCTTCGGATCCTGCGCGTTGCCCGACCATTGGGCGGCGAAACCGACCGCGCCGGTGAAGGCCACTTTCCCGTCGATCACGATGACGCGGCGATGCGAACGGCGATTCGTGCGGTCGATCCGCCAGGACATGAGCGGGTGGTAGTAGCTGAATTTACAGCCCGCCTCCCGGAGCATTTTCACGTCGGAATTATCGAGTTTCCAACCGGAACCGACGCCGTCGAGGAGGACGCGCACTTCCTTCCCGGCGCGGGCGCGTTCGCAGAGGGCATCGCGGAAAGCGCGCCCCACTTCATCCGAGTAAACGATGTAAGCCTGGAAGTTCACTGTCTTCTCGGCGCCGCGGATGGCGGCGAGCATGGCTGGGAAATATTCGTCGCCGTTCTCGAGCAGATCGAGCTTATTCCCGGCGAGCGGCACGGGATCGGCCAGCGCGAGAGCGGAGCCGATGAACGAGGGGTCGCTCACCGCGAAGGTGTGCTCGAGATGATATTCGAGGACGTGGCGGCGAATGAAGAAAACGCAGAAGACCGCGACGATGGCGAGAATCGCCAGTCCGAAGGCGAGCCATTCGACCAACCCGAGTTCCCACCATTTTCCGCCGGATTTTTTCTTTGCACGTGCCATGGGGAGAGCTTGGGGATAAATCGCGCGGGGCGTCAATCTGTCATCCCGAGCGCAGCCCCGCGAAGGCGGGGCGAAGTCGAGGGATCCCGTCGATCTGCTGTGAAGTTTTCGAATCGGAGCTTCGAGGAAACCCCACGGGATCCCTCGGCTGCGCTCGGGATGACAAGATTTGCGGCCCGCGGTTAGCGGGCGTTTATTGGCCCCCCCCCCGCTGTTGTCATGCTCTCGAGTAATCCGCCGCTCCCGCCCTCGACGCCCGATAACATCGTGCCCATGCCGTTGCCTAACGACGTGCCGACCGCCCCAAATTTTTCCGCGCCGGCGAATTTCATCAATCGCGAGCTGAGCTGGCTCGAGTTTAATCGCCGCGTCCTCGAGGAGGCGCAGGATGCGACCCAGCCGCTCCTCGAGCGGATTAAGTTCCTCGGCATCGTCAGCTCGAATCTCGACGAGTTTTTCGAGATCCGCGTCGCCGGGATCAAGCAGCAGATCGCAAGCGAAACGAGCGACGTCGGGCCGGACGGGATGAGCCCGACGGAAACGTTCCACGCCATTCAACATGGCGTGCACGAGATGGTCGCGACGCAGTATGCGCTCTGGAACGAAGAGCTCACGCCGCTCCTGAAGAAGCACAACATCCGCATCCGCCAGAGCTCCGACCTGAGCGCGAAACGCGCGGCCTGGGCGCAGCGTTATTTCCAGCAGGAAGTTTTCCCGATGCTTACGCCGCTCGCGGTCGACGCGAGCCATCCCTTCCCGCAGCTCGCGAACAAGAGCCACAATCTTTTAGTGCGCGCGCGTTCCCGCGAAGGCGGCGATCCGATGCACGCGATCGTGCAGGTGCCGCGCGCGGTCTCGCGGCTCATCCTGATGCCGCGCGGGGAAAAGGGAGACGACACCTGGAATTATCTCTACCTCGCGTCGCTGATAAAGCATCACATCGCCGATCTCTTTCCCGGCCTCACGATCGATGGCGCGCACGCTTTCCGCGTGACCCGGAACAGCGACCTCGACATCGACGACGAGGAAGCCGATAACCTTCTCCGCAGCATCGAGCAGGAGCTGCGGCGCTCGAGCCGAGGCAATGCCGTTCGCTTGGAAGTCGAAGCCGATTGCCCGCCCGACTTCTCCGATTTGCTCCTCGATTTTTTCCAGCTCGGCCAGGCCGATCTCTACAAACTCGACGGCCCGCTCTCGATGACGCATCTTCTCCCGCTGGTCGCGAACGACGCTTTCGCGAAGCTGAAAGATCGCGTCTTCCAGCCGGCGCGCGATCCCGCGCTCCCGCCGCATGCCGACATTTTTGAGGCGATGCGCCGGCAGGATATTTTACTGCATCACCCTTATGAGAGTTACGACCCGGTGGTCGAGCTGATCGAGAGCGCCGCGGCTGATCCCCAGGTCCTCGCGCTCAAGATCACGCTCTACCGCACGAGCGGCGATTCGCCGATCGTGGAGGCGCTGATCAACGCCGCCGATGCCGGCAAACAAGTGACCGCGCTGGTGGAATTACGCGCGCGCTTCGACGAGGCGAACAACATCCAGTGGGCGCGCCGGCTCGAGGAAGCAGGCGCGCATGTGGTCTACGGCGTGGTCGGCTTAAAGACGCACTGCAAGGCGCTCCTCGTCGTTCGGCGCGACACCGATCGACTGCGCCAGTACGTCCATCTCGGGACCGGGAATTACCATCCGAAAACGGCGCGCATTTACACCGATTTCAGCCTGTTTACGACCGCGCCGGGACTGACCGAGGAAGTCGCGATGGTTTTTAATACCCTCACCGGTCTGGCCGGTTACCCGGGCCTGAAGAAGCTTCTCGTCGCGCCGTTCGACCTCCATCAGCGCCTGATCACGATGATCGAGCACGAGCGCGATCTCGCGGCGGCGGGCAAGCCGGGGCGGATCATCGCGAAGCTCAATTCGGTCGTCGACCAGGGCGTGATCGAGAAGCTCTACGAAGCTTCCTGCGCCGGGGTGAAAATTGATCTTATCGTTAGGGGAATCTGCTCGCTCCGGCCCGGTCTGCCCGGCTTGAGCGAGAACATCCGCGTGATCAGCATCGTCGGGCGTTTTCTTGAGCACAGCCGGATTTACTACTTCGGCAACGACGGCGAAGCGCGCCTCTATCTTGCGAGCGCCGATTGGATGCCGCGCAATTTTTACCGGCGGGTCGAGATCGCTTTTCCGATCGACGCGCCCGCGCTCCGCGACGAGATCATCGAGGAAGTGCTCCCGCGTTTTCTGACCGATCACGGGAAGGCGCGTGAGCTCCAGGCTGACGGCAGCTACGTGCGCCTAAAGCCGGCCGACGGCGAGGAACCGGCCCAGGCGCAGCTGCAATTCCGCGAGCATTCGCGGCGGCAAGCGAAAAAGCTCGCGGAGAAGCAGCGACGCGGCAAAATGCGACTTTCGCCGATTAAAAATCCACCAAAAGAGCGCTCATGAAAAAGAAAATTCTCGTCGTCGATATCGGCGGTTCGAATGTCAAGTTGATGATTTCCGCCGAGGAAAAACGGCGCAAATTTCCCTCCGGCCCGAAGCTCGCGCCGGAGGAAACGATCAAGGGGATCAAGGAAGTCGCGGCTGACTGGGAATACGACGCCGTCTCAGTCGGGTTCCCCGCGCCGGTGCGTGGTGGCGTGCTTGTGACCGACAAGCCGAAGCATCTCGGCGAAGGCTGGCTCAAGTTCGATTTCGAGAAAGCCCTCGGGAAACCGACGAAGGTCGTGAATGACGCCGCGCTCCAGGCGCTCGGGAGTTACACCGACGGGCGAATGCTCTTCCTCGGCTTCGGCACCGGGCTCGGGTCCGCGCTCGTCTGGGACGGGGTCGTTCTTTCGCTGGAGCTCGGCGATTTGCCCTTCGCTGACCAAGAGATCATCGAGGTCGCGGTGAGCGACATCGCGCTCGAGAAGCACGGCAAGAAAACCTGGCGCAAAGACGCGATCTTCATCGTCGAGCAGTTGAAGAGCTCGTTCATCGCCGATCACGTCGTGCTCGGCGGCGGGAACGCGGAGCTGCTCGAAGAAGATCTCCCGAAAGGCGTCGAGCTCGGGCATAACCGGAACGTTTTCCCTGGCGGGGTGCGCCTCTGGGAAACCGCCGGCGACGGCAAGACGCCGAAATGGCGCATCCTCTAGACGCGGCAAATTCTGTCATGCTGAGCGCAGCGCAGCGGAGTCGAAGCATCCCGGGGAGTGGTGGGGAAGTTTTCGTTGCGGAGCTTTCTGAAAGATCTTCGGGATCCCTGGGCTGCGCTCGGGATGACTGCGGCTTAGCGACGGGTTCAGCGGCGGGTGGTTTTCGTTAGGTTGATGCAGGCTTACCTCGACCTGCTCCGGCTCGTTCTCGAGCACGGGAAAGCCAAAGGTGATCGGACGGGCACCGGCACGCTTTCGGTTTTCGGAGCGCAGGCGCGCTTCGACCTGCGCGAAACCTTTCCGCTCCTGACCACGAAGAAACTCCATCTCAAATCGATCATCCACGAGCTCCTTTGGTTCCTGCGCGGCGAGACAAACGTGCGTTCGCTCCAGGAAAAAGGGGTGAGCATCTGGAACGAATGGGCCGACGAAGCGGGCGACCTCGGCCGCGTTTA
>JBPCRH010000349.1:0-2848 GCA_050997075.1 Chthoniobacterales bacterium | reverse complement strand
TCCTTGTCAGCTACATCTTCATCAAGCCCTACTACGACTACAAAGTATTCTCGATCTACGAATACCTGACCGCCCGCTTCGGCACACGGACGAAGAACGCGGCCTCCGCGGTTTTCATGATCACGCGTCTGCTCGCCTCCGGCGCCCGCCTTTACGTCGGCGCCATCGCGCTCGCGCTCGCTTACGAAATGATCAGCGGCGTGCGCCCGAACGCAACGCAGACGCTCTGGATTTACATTCTTTCCACGATCGCGATCGTCATCCTGACTGCGGTCTACACAACCTTAGGCGGAATCAAAGCTGTCATCTGGACCGACGTCATCCAGGCATCGATCATGATGGGCAGCGCGCTCGTCGCGGTCGGCTTGCTCTATTTCTCCATCCCCGGGGGCTGGAATGAAATTGTCGCGCGGACAGGTGGATTTCATCTGCACGACTTCTTCACCACCGGACTCGATCCGACGAAACATGGCTGGGCAAGAATTGCCGCGATGTTTGGGGTGGAATACACGATCTTTGCCGGACTTTTCGGGAGCACATTCATCACCATGGGCACGCACGGGACCGACCAGGACATGGTGCAACGCATGCTCACTGCGCCCGATGTGAGGCGCAGTCGGCGCTCGCTCATCCTCTCGGGGCTGGCCGACATCCCGATCGCTTTCACCTTTCTCACGATCGGGCTGCTGCTCTGGGTGTACTATCAGGCGCATCCCGATCCGACGCTCTCGAAAACGCCTAACGAGATCTTCTGCCATTATATCCTCTATCAGATGCCGGTCGGTCTGCGCGGACTCCTTATCGCCGGCATCTTCGCGACCACGATGGGCTCGCTCAGCACGGCCTTGAACGCGCTCGCGACTAGCTTCACCCGCGATTGGTATCAGCCCTACATCAAACCCGGCGCGGGCGAAGTGGAGAGCCTCCGCGCGGTGCGTTGGGCCACGGTCGGCTTTGCGCTTCTCATGATCGTGGTCGCCTCGGCCACGTCGTATTGCGTGATCGTGCTGCCGAACGTCCGCATTATCCCGATCGCGCTCGGCATTTTCGGCTACACCTACGGCTCGCTCCTCGGCATTTTCTTCTGTGGCATGCTCACGAAAACCCGCGGCCGCGATCTCGTGAATCCGCTGGCCATGATCTGTGGCTTTCTCTTCGTCGCTCTCATTAGCAATTTGCCTAACGACATCGCGCGTATTTTCGGGACGAAGCTTTACACTCCGCCTGCCTGGCTCCCGATTATGGAATTCCCTTGTTGGATCTGCTTCGGGACGATCGTTACCTTCTGCGTGGCGGTGCTTTTCAAGACCAAGCGGCCCGGCGTCGATCATGCCCTGAGCGTTTCCTGAAATGCAGGGAGAGCGCGATCCCGCCCAAAGCGAGCCGATCCCGATGTGCAAGCTTGCGCGCCGGGTTTTTCTCTCGTTTCTGCTCACGTTCGTGGCCGCGCGCGTGCTCGTGATTCTGATCATGACGCGCCGCATTCCCGATCTTTTCCTGCATCGGCACGGGACGCACGTGCACCATCTGAATTACGGGATTTTCATTCTCTCCGCGGTCGGAGCGCTGCTCATTTTTGTGACTCAGCCTTCGGACAAGCTGCGCAAGTTTTGTGCGCTGCTTTACGGCTTTGGGATGGCGCTGACCTTCGACGAATTCGGGATGTGGTTTCATCTCGGGGGCAGCTACTGGCAGCGCGGGAGTTTCGACGCCATCATCGTGCTCCTGAGCGTTTTCGGTTGGATCGCTTTTCTGCCGAAATGGGAGCGGATGCGCTCGAGCCACCTCGTGACCATCGCGATCACGGCGACCGCTGTGCTTGCGTTTTACGCGCTCCTCTTTTCCTCCGCGAAAAAGATCGGCGCGCGCTTCGGCCCGCGGCTCGAGGACCTCGAGGAAACTGGTCCGCAGTGAATCCGCCCAAGGGTAATAAAGACCACAAACCTGGAGGGCGGAGCTCCTGTGACGCCGTGGGGTGAGCGCGGCTCGCTCGGATGACGCGCCGAAGTAAACGCTCGCGGATTCGCGGAGCTCATCCCTCCAACCGGCGAGAGTGGCTCGAATTTTCTCAGCGTTCCTGGGAGAGGACGAACTGGTTGCCTTCGCTGTCCTTGAATTTCGCGTAGGTGCCCCAGGGCTGCTTCTCCGGCGGGCCGTCGAAGTCGACGCCGCGGCCGCGCAGTTCCGCGTAGGTCGCGTCGATGTCGTCGCAGGCGTAGGACATGTTCATGAACGAGCCGACGCGCGCCTCGTCGCCGGGCGGGGTGAAGAGGACGACGCGGGTCTCGGCCTTCGGGATGCGGAGCTCGATCCAGCGCTGTTTTTTGTCGAACGGCTGATCGGTGATGATCGTGAACCCGAGTTTGTCGGTATAGAAATCGAGCGCCCGGTTCTGGTCGGCCACGGGGATGCTGATGAACTTGATTTGTTTGATCATGATGGGCTGAACGTACTTTCGGCCGCGCCGGGCCGTCCAGCGATGAGAGTCGTTCGGCGAGGAAAGTGCTGTCCGTTTATCGGTAGAGCGGATTGAATGAGGAAAGCAGGAAGTGGTGGAGAAGCCGTAATGGGAAAATGACTACTCGCCGGGTCGGCTGCCAGCACGATACTTTGCGGCTCTGTCGGAGGAGGGCACCGCGCGCCGAAGGCTTCATTCGATTGTCAGCCGCAAACATCTGTAGACGCTTCGCTCTGCGAAGCGCGGGCACCGGCGCCGAGAGGCTGGCGACATCTCCCTCGCGTCGCCCAGAGGGCGACGTCTACAGTTTTGTCCTTGCCGAGTGGAGACGCCTGCGAGATCCCTCGCTTCGATCGGGATGACACGCTTGGAGGCGTCCACTCTTCCACG
>JBPCRH010000308.1:0-9061 GCA_050997075.1 Chthoniobacterales bacterium | reverse complement strand
GCGTTGACGGAGAGGGGCCGTAGCAGTTCGGCGAGTTGCGTTTGCCCAAGGGCGCCGGGCCTTTCCCGGTCATCGTGCTCGTGCACGGCGGGTGCTGGATGGCGGAGTTCGATTACACCTACATGACGCGGCTGGCGGCCTGGCTGGCCGAGCGCGGCTTTGCTACCTGGACGATGGAATTCCGGCGGGTCGGCGAGGCGGGGGGCGGCTGGCCGGGGACATTCCTCGATGTCGCAAAGGCCACCGACCAATTGCGCCAGATCGCGCAGACCGCGCCGCTCGATTTGCAGCGCGTTTTCGCGGCCGGGCATTCCGCCGGCGGGCAACTGGCGCTCTGGCTCGCGACGCGGTCCCGTTTGCCTAACGACAGTGAGCTTTACCGGGCCGACCCGCTGCCGATTCGCGGCGTGCTCGGTCTCGCGGCCGTGACCGATCTCGCGCAATATCGCCACGGTCCGCCCGACAGCTGCCACGGTTCCGTCGATCGACTGATGGGCGGAGGGCCGGAGAAGTTTCCTCGTCGTTACGCGGAGACTTCGCCGCGGCAGCTTCTGCCGCTCGGCGTCCCGCAGATTTTCATCCAGGGGGAAGCCGATCCCATCGTCGCTCCGGCGCCGGTGCGCGCCTATGTCGAGGCGGCGAAGAAAGCGGGCGACCGCGCGACGCTCTTGCCGCTGGCGGGGGCGGGTCATTTTGAAGCTTCGATCCCGTTGCCGGCCAGCGAGCCAACTTTCGAGAAAGCGTTGCACCTTCTGGTCGAACCGACGGCGCAGCCGGGCGCTCGTTAGGCGGGCACCGGCCAACTCAGGGCGCAGTCGCCGGGAGAGCGTGAAAATGGCGCCAGGAATACCAAAAGGCCCAAATGACCAGCGCGCTCACCGCGACGAGGAAGACGATCAGGCAAGCCGTTTCGCCGATCACAAATTGCAGGAAAAACAGCGCGATCGAACCAAAAAACATCAGCCTGCCGCCAAGCCGGTGGGTCGCGCGCCAGGTGTCGGCATTTTCCAGAGTCCACGGCGTGCGGATGCCGACAAAGTAATTTGGTCGCAGCGCCGTGGTGTAATTTCCGAGGACGGCGAAGAGGACGAGGCAGGCGTTGAACAGAAGGCGACCGGAAAAGCTGTAACCAAGCGCGGCGAAAATCTGGATGGAAAAGACCACCAGAAAGAAAGCGGCGATCGCGACGCGCAGGATAGCGAGCACCTCCGGCATGCGGCTTTCTTCCCCCATCCGTTTCCGGAGTTTCGGATCCAAGCGTGGCAGGACATGCAAAAGGAGAAGCGTCCCGACCGCGAGCAGAGGAGGAAAAAGCAGGCCGGAGCCTTTTGGTTCCCAGCGATCGATTTCGTTCTGCAGGTTCCAGTGAACGGGAACGCGGGCCGGGAGCGTGGACCACAGGAGCGCCAGCGCCGCGAAAGGCGCGAGCAAAAGCACGACTTCGAGCCAAAAGAGTTTCGATTTCATTTTCGTTTCTTTCCTTTTTTCATGAGGTCGAGAATCCAGCCTAACGAGTCGTCGAGCACGGTCGTCTCCAGGGAGTAGGTGACGAACTGGCCCTTCTTCTGCGAGGAAACGAGCTGCGCCTGCCGGAGTAGATCGAGGTGATAGGAAATACTCGGGGCGCTCATGGCGAAGGCTTCGCCGATCTGGCCGGCGGTGAGATCGCGTTCCTTCAGCATCTCGAGGATGCGGCGGCGGGTGGGATCGCGGAGGGCTTTGAAGAGGAGATTCACAAAAGGGCGGGCGGCCTCCGCGGAGGGTTTTTCTACAGCTGTTTAATTAGCTAAATATCTAAGTATGGCAAGTTCTTTTTCAGGCTGCGGGCGCGTGACCTCGTTCCGTCTTTTGATGGTCGGCTCGGCGGAGGATGAAGCCCGAGCGGCTCGAGACGGAACGAGTCTGTGGGATTGCCGCCCGAGCTGCGCCGCGCGGGGCGGCTGACGGGAAGTGGGGACTTCCACGAAGTTCGCAAGCCGCTGTCGCCACCAGGCCGGATCCTTCGCTGTAGACGTTTCGCTATGCGAAACGCGAGACCGGTCCTGTAGCGGCACCCGATGCCCGCGTTTCGCAGAGCGAAACGTCTACAGGCGGGCTCCGTAGTTGTGCCGAAGCGCGGCGGTGTTGGTGGGCGCTCGTTCTGCCGCAGCGCGCTCGATCATCTTTTGCAGCGCGTCCGCACCCGATGAAGGCCGCGGGTTTTCTCCGGCCGACAGGATTACCGCCCCCTCCCTCGCGGCCCGTTCCGCCATTGTTTCGTTGTCAGCAGCCGCGGGGACGGGCATTCTTCTCTCGATGAATCCCCATGTCACGATCAAGACGACGACGCAGTTGGCGGTTTTCCTCGGCAACCGCCCGGGCGCGCTCTCCCGCGTCTGTAGTGAGCTGGCCGCGGCCGAGATTAACATCCACGCGCTTACGACTTCCGACACGATCGACCACGCAGTCGTGCGCATGGTCGTGAGCGACCCGACGAAAGCGCTCATGATCCTGGGCGAGCGAGGCGTGCTCGCGCTCGAGAACGACGTCCTCATGATCGAGAGCAACAACCAGCCGGGGACGCTGGCGACGATCGCCGACCGGCTCGCCAAGGCTGGGATCAACATCGAATACGCCTACCTCGCGACGAGCCCGAACTCGCAACAGGGGCTCCTGATTTTACGGCCCTCGAATGTCGAAAAAGCCGAGCGCGCGTTGCACGATCTTTGATCGGGCCGCTACGGTCTCGTCGTCAGGAGTTGTGTTTTCATGAACCTGCAAGCTCTCCGCTCCGTCCCGCTCTTCCAGACGCTCGACAGTGCGGAGGTCTCGGAGCTTTTCCAGCTTCTTACCGTGCGCACGATCCCGGCGGGGACCGCGCTCTTCCGGCGTGACGATCCGGGCGACGCCATGTTTTTCATCGAGAGCGGGCGCATCTGCATCAGCGTGCAGGATGCGGACGGGCAGAACACCGTCCTCGCGGAGATGATGAGCGGTGATTTTTTCGGGGAAATGTCGATGCTCGACGGCCAGAATCGCTCCGCCGATGCGACCGCCACGGAGCCGACCGAACTGGCGGTGCTCGCACGCGAAGATTTCCGCGCTTTCGTGCGGCAGAAGCCGGACATCGCGCTTGGTTTGATGACCGCGATGACGTATCGTCTCCGGCGCACGGACAATCTTTTGCGCCACCGGATTTCGCGCAACATCAACGACGAAGAGGCGAGTCATCTGACCTTCTCCGACCGGGCGGCGGACCTGATCGCGGAGTTCGGCGGGAGCTGGAAGTTCATCCTTTCCTCGATTGGATTTTCACTCTTTTGGATCACGCTGAACAGCTGGTTTTTTTACCGCGGCGGCTTTGATCCATTTCCCTACGTGCTCCTCAATCTCGTCCTCGGGATGGTGGCGGGTTTGCAGGCGCCGATCATCATGATGTCGCAGAATCGGCAGGCCGAAAAAGACCGGCTCCGCGCGGATCTCGATTACCGGGTGAATTTGAAGAATGAGCTGCTCCTAACGGAGGTGCTGCGGCGTTTGGAGAATCTCGAAGGGAGTCGCTCGCTCCTGCCGCCGGCTGATCCGGCGGACGTTTTTAGACAGGATTAACAGGATTAACAGGATTTAGGAGATGCAGAATGCGGAGTATCGCCGTCTCAAAACATCCTGTTAATCCTGTCTTCCTTCCTCAGCCTTCCTTCGAGGGCGCCTAAGACCCGGGTCATCCCGAGCGAAGCGCAGCGGAGTCGAGGGATCCCGAGGAGTTTCTGAGCAGCGCGGCCGCAGAGTCGCAGCGTTGCTTCACGGCGGCGCCGCGGGATCCCTCGGCTTCGCTCGGGATGACAAGGAAGCGCCTATGCTCATCCTGCGTGGAGGTGGATTTTTTTTAGACAGGATTAGCCGGATGGCCAGGATTTTAGGGAATGAAGAATCGCGCCGGGCCTCACTGAACGGGGCTCGCCGCCGTTCGAAACCAATCCTGTTCATCCTGTAAATCCTGTCTAAAACTCCCTTCCCATGCCCAAGCGCATCCCGCCGCTAAAAATCGGTCCCGTCACTCTCGGCGGGAAACGCCCTGCGCTCGTCCTCGGGCCGTGCGTCATCGAGTCGGAAAAGTTCGTTCGCCGGATGGCCCGGCGGATCGGCGAAATCTGCGCGCAGGAGAAATTGCCGTTTATTTTCAAGGCTTCCTACGCCAAGGCGAACCGCACCTCGGTTCGCTCCTTCCGCGGGATGGACGCGCGCGCCGGTTGCGCGCTCCTCGCCGAGATCGGCCGCGAGCTCGGAATGCCGGTGACGACCGACATTCACTCGCCGGGTGACGCCGAGATCGCCGCCGAGTTCATCGACGTCCTGCAAATCCCGGCGTTCCTTTGTCGGCAGACCGACCTGATCCGCGCCGCGGCTGAGACCGGGCGGGTGGTGAACGTAAAGAAAGGGCAGTTCCTCGCACCTTGGGACCTGCGTCCGATCGCGGAGAAGTTAGACGCGTTCGGCGCGAAGAAGTTCTTCTTCACCGAGCGCGGCACCACCTTCGGCTACAACAATCTCGTCGCCGACATGCGCTCGCTCGCCTGGGTGCGCGAAGCCGGTTACCACCTCGTCTTTGATGCGACCCATTCCGTCCAATGTCCCGGCGGCGCGGGCGACTCCACGAGCGGCGACGCCGCGCTCGCCCCGGTCCTCGCGCGGGCTGTGCTCGCGGCGGGGTGCGACGGGATTTTCATGGAGGTGCACGAGAACCCCGCGCGCGCCCTCTCGGATGGGCCCAACCAGATTCCGCTAAAGGATTTGCCGAAGCATCTGCGCATGTTTACAGCTATTCATGCTGCGGTTTCGTAGCGCGCATCCGGGTGCCCGGAGCGCGTGGTTCAGTTTTTTTCTGTTTCTTGCCGGCAGCTTTTTCTGCTCGCCCGTGCTCGCTAAAAAACCGAAAAAATCCGCCGCCCCGCCGCAGGACGGGCTGAAGAATATCCCGCTCACCGTGGGGCACGAAGCGAAGGGCCTGATCCTCCCGAATTATGATCTCCAAGGGCAGCTCCTAGGCCGTTTCGAAGCCGCCACGGCCAGCCGGGTCGACGAAGATCACGTGCACTTCAAGGACTTGAAAATGACGACCTATGACGCGCAGGAAAAACCCGATTATCACGTCGCGATGACGGATGCAGTGCTCAATCTCGAGACCCGCGTGATCAACTCGAGCGCGCGCACCACGATCAAGCGCACCGACTTCGAGATCGCGGGCGACGCGATGCAATTCAGCACCCTCACCCACCAGGGCACGCTCACCGGCAACGTCCACATGACCCTCTTTAATCAATCGCAGCTGACCGGGAAACCGACGCCATGAAACGCCTTCTTCCCTTGATTTTTTTAGTCGCCAGCGCCGCGCACCTGTCGGCGGCGGAAACCTCGCCGGCACCCGCGACCGCGCCGATTACGCTGGCGCCTCCCGCCCCGGGCGAACCGGCGGTGACCACGCAGATTTACGCGGATGGCGCTTCCTTCGATACCGAGAAACGGATCGGGATTTTCACCGGTCATGTCCGGGTCTTCGATCCGCGGTTCAACATCCAGTCGGATAAGCTGACGGTTTACATCCACAAAGAGGAAAGCGAAGGCCTCGAAAAAGCAATCGCGGAAGGCCACGTCGGCGTCGTCCGCGCCAAGCCTGATCCGAAAGGCGGTCCGGCGTCGCAAGCAGTCGGTCTGTCCGAGAAAGCGGTCTACACTTCCTCCGATGGTAACGTCGAGCTGACCGGCAGCCCGCGCGTGCAACAGGGGCTCGACACCCACATTGCGACCAGCCCAGAGACAGTCATGGTCCTGAACCAGAACGGTCATCTTACGACTCGCGGGCCGAGCCGGACGGAGATCCGGCAACAGGCGAAAGACAAAAACGGCCAACCGATCGCGAGCCCGACCCCGAGTCCCGGCGCCAGCGCGGCTGCGAGCGCGACGCCCACACCCAAGCCATGAGCCTCGAAACTGTCGCGCCGCCCAGCCCTCAGTTTGTCTCGGCCCGGGAGGACCGGGCTGGCGACGTTCTAGCGACCAAGGGCCTCGTGAAAATTTACGATGGCCGTGCGGTCGTGAACGGGATCGACCTGACCGTCGGGCCGGGTGAAATCGTGGGATTGTTAGGCAAAAACGGCGCGGGCAAGACCACGAGCTTCTACATGATCGTCGGGCTCGTCCGGCCGAACGCGGGCAAGGTCGTCTTCTCCGGCACCGACGTGACCGGTTACCCGATGTATAAACGCGCCCGGCTCGGCATGGGCTATCTCCCGCAGGAGGAATCGATCTTCCGCAAGCTCACCGTCGAGCAGAACATCCTCGCCATTCTCGAGACCATGCCCCTGAGCAAAAAAGAACGGCGCCATCGCTGCGATGAGTTACTGCATCAGTTCGGGATCGAGCGGATCGCGAAAAATACGGCGCTCACCCTTAGCGGCGGCGAGAAACGCCGGCTCACGATCGCGCGTTCGCTCGTCACCCGCCCGAAGCTGCTCATGCTCGACGAGCCATTTAGTGGGGTCGATCCGATCGCGGTTTACGATGTGCAGCAGCTCGTCGTGAATCTGCGCCAGAGCGGCCTCGCCATTCTCATCACCGATCACAACGTGCGCGAGACCCTCTCGATCGTCGATCGCGCCTACCTCATCGATGAAGGCCGCGTCGTCAGCGAAGGCACGAAGGATTTCCTGATCAACGACCCGATCAGCCGCCAGCTCTATCTTGGAGAACGCTTTCAGATGTAACCCAAAGGAGCCATGCAAACCGCCCACAACCAGCCCAACGTCAAAGTCACCGGCCGCCACCTCGCCATTACCGACGCGATCAACGAGTACGCCACGCGCAAGATCGAAGGCCTCCATCTCGACTACCCGAAGATCATCGAGGCCCACGTCATTCTCGGGGTCGAGAAATACCGGCATTGGGCCGAGGTCGTTTTGATTTGCTCGAACCACATCACGATCGAAGCGCGCGAGGAAACGAACGACCTCTACGCCGCGATCGACGCGGTCATGGACAAAATTGCGCGGCGGATGCGGAAGTATAAAACCCGTCTGCTCAAGCGGCATCGCCCGCGCAAGGAAGAGATGCGCCAGCTCGAGGAGACGATCCTGAATGCGGAGCCTTTCGCCGAGGAACAGGAAAGCGACGACAACCACGGCCACGCGGTCGTGCGGACCGAGCGGATCTCGCTCAAGCCGATGTTTGTGGACGAGGCGGTATTGCAACTCGAGATGTCGACGCGGCAATTCGTCGTCTTCACGAACGCGCGGAGCAGCCGGGTGAACGTTTTGTATCGGCGCAACGGCGGCGATTACGGCCTGATCGAGCCCGCGCCGCGCGATCGTTAGGCGCACCGCGCTCTGGTTTACCGCGCGCCCCGCGCGCAACTGTAGACGCTTCGCTCTGCGAAGCGCGGGCACCCGCGCTGATTCCATGGAAGACAACCGTCGCGCTTCTCAGAGGGAGGCGTCCACAGCGCCAGTCGCGGTTCAGGTGTGTATCGAAGCAACACACACATGTTACTCTCGCGAACACCGTTTGCACGGTCGCAACCCGCCTTTCCCCTCGTAAGAGCCTCAAGGCACGCCCATTGCTAAAAGGAAGCAGACCAACAACACGCCATGCTTACCATCTCTGCTTTCCTCTTCGTTACGACCTCCGTGTTCACTAGTGTTTGGTGGGCTTGCAAAGACGAGGCGAACTCGACTTCCGCGGCTGGGTCTGACGTGGTCAGCGTTTAGTGCGCGAGCGCCTTCGCGCTTTTTCGTGCGCCGCCCTCGAGGAACGCCCCCGCGTTTTATGCGCCTCGCCTTGGTCGCGATCACTTTTTTCCTGGCGGCCGCTCCCGCTCTGCAGGCGGAGCCTCCTCGAACCGCGCTCGCGGGCGCGGCGCAGATTGCCGGCCGGAAAATAGGACGCGTGCGGTTGCTCGCGCCGCTGGTCGTCGACGATTCCCGGTTCGCGGTTTATGTGCGGGATGCGATCGAAATCCGGATCCCGGCCGGAACCTTTGTCCCCGTCTCGGAAGACAAGGGCGGAGCCTATTTCCAGTCGGTCAAACAATTCGCCCGCATCAAGTTTCCCGGGCCCGCCGACGGAGGCCTTTACATCTCGAGGAAAAAGGCAAACCACGTCGAGGCCTACCTGGGCGATGCGCGAGCGGGATCGAAATCCGCCATCGACAAAGCGCGGATTCTTCTGACTGCGGACCAGATCCGTTACCTGCGCTTCGAAGCGCCCGGGGCGGAGAAAAAGTAGCCGCTCGGCGCCCTTCGCTTAGGTCTCGCCGTCGCTCGTTAGGCTGGGAATTACCGCGGTCATGCCGGCGGCGAAATCGGGGAAGACCGGACCCCAGCCGAGCGCCCGCAGCCGGCGGTTGCTCACCTTTTTATTGCTGGCGCCCCGCTTTCTTTCGCCGGCTTTTTCCGCGGACGCCGGCAGCGCGCGACCGCAACGGCGCGCCAGCCATTCATATGCGGCCAGTTGTGTGAGCGGTTCGTTGTCGCAGACGTTGTAGATTGACTCGTTAGGCAAAGTCGTCGCCAGGAAAAAGAGCGCGCCCGCAATATCGTCGCGGTGCGCGTGATTGAGCCAGCGCCCGCCGTCGCCCTCGATCCGCGCCTCGCCGGCGAGAAACTTGCGCAACAAGGCCGAGCGCCCGGGCCCGTAGATCCCGGCCAGCCGCGCGATTGTTCCGTCGTTTTGCCTAACGAGTTCCTCAGCCTCGCGAAGAATGCGGCCGGTTTCGTGCGTCGGCTCCGTCGGGCTCGTTTCATCGACCCACGAGCCGTCGCGCTGTGCGTAAACCGAGGTGCTGCTCGTGAAGAGGAAGCGCCGAGGCCGCAAAACCTCGAGCAGGTTCCGCGCGCCCTCGAGATAAACACGGCGATAACCTTCCGGCCCGCCCCCCCCGGAGCTGGCGCAATGAATCACCAGGTCGAACGTGGCCGCCGCCTGCGCCACCGCAGCGCGATCGGAGATATCGACCGCTCGGTAGCGCGAGCTCCCGTCGTGGTGGCGCGAGCTTCCAGCTTGCGTGTTTCGATCTTGCAAGCTGGAAGCT
>JBPCRH010000306.1:0-6567 GCA_050997075.1 Chthoniobacterales bacterium | reverse complement strand
AGCTTCCAGCTTGCGTGTTTCTATCTTGCAAGCTGGAAGCTCGCGACACCCAGCCTTCCACTTCCCAGCCAGCCGCGCGCAGGAGCGCCGCCGTCGCCGCGCCGACGTAGCCGTAACCGGCGATGAGGGCCCGCGCCATCAGAGCGCGACCGGGAGAATCTCGATCTCCTCGAGAATATCCGACTGGACCGCGCGCACCTGCTTCAGCCGGATCAACTCGAGGAGCGCGAGGAACGTGACCACGATCTCGACCCGCGACGCGACCTGCGCGAAGAGTTCGGAAAAGCGGAGCGCCTGTCCGCTGCTCGTCCGTTCCAGGATCCACTCGATCTTGTCCGAGACGGTAAAATTCTCGCCGAAGATCTCGCGCAAATCTTCTTTCGCATCGAGACGTTTGAGGACGTTGTTGAAGGCGTTGATGAGCTGGAAAATGCCGACCTCGCCGAGCCGGAGCGGCGCCGTCTCCGGCGTCATCCCTTCGCCGACGCGCGCGAAAGTGCGCTCCTGCTGGAGCTCGCGCACTTGAAGCTGCGCGGCTGCTTCCTTGAACTTTTTGTATTCGATCAACTGGCGGATCAAATCCCAGCGCGGATCTGCTTCATCGACATCCTCCAGCGGCGGCCGTGGACCGACCGGGAGTAGGCTGCGGCTTTTCAGGTAAATCAGATTCGCGGCCATGACCACGAACTCGCCCGCGACGTCGATGTTTAGTTCCTTAAAAGCTTGGAGGTACTCGAGGTATTGCCGGGTGATCCGCTCGAGCGAGATGTCGTAGATATCGAGTTCGTCGCGCTTGATCAGGTAGAGCAGGAGATCGAGCGGGCCTTCAAAAATCTCGAGCCGGACTTTGTATTCGGTCTCCATCGGTGGGCGGGAACTTTACCGGCGGGCGCGCGCCTTGTCATCCCGAGCGAAATGGAGCGCAGCGGAATGCAGTCGAGGAATCCCGACGAGCTTCCGTGAAGCTCACCGCAGCGGGAACAGAACCCTCGAGCGCGTCGCGCCGACCGCGCGCCGGTGAAATCCCGCACGCGCTGCCGAAACCTTCCACGTGCCGGACATCAAAGTGAGCGACGGGCGGCGCGCTACCAAAGGCAGCGTCAAGGCTGCAGACCAGTCACTACCTGCATCGCACGCCCCGCAGGTAATCTCTGGGTAGCGCCCACGTTCCGTGGGGGGTCGCGGCATTCTGCCGCGACGAACTTTCGTTAGGCGTGCTCGTCAGGGTGCGCCCGGAGCGGCCGGGAAAGTTCGCGACGGTAGACTACCGTCGCAAGCCCGCGGAACGCGGGCGCTACCCGAAGCCTGCGCCCCCTGGTCACGGCCCGCTAGCGGTGCTTCACGCGGTTCCAGATTTCGTCGAGGGCGGCGAGGTCGAGGCCGCCGAGTTGGTGGCCTTCGCCTTTGACTTCGCTCTCCATGGCGTGGAAGCGGTTGATGAATTTTTCGGTCGCCGCCGCGAGCAACGTCTCGGCGTCGAGTTTGTTTTTGCGCGCGAGGTTCACCGTCGCGAAAAGCAGGTCGCCAATCTCATCCGCGATCGCGTTCTGATCACCCGATGCCATCGCCTCTTTCGTCTCGGCAACTTCCTCATCGACCTTCGCGACAACGTCGGCGATTTCCTTCCAATCGAAGCCGACGCGCGCGGCTTTCGTCTGCGTTTTTTGCGCGAGCATGAGCGCGGGCAGCGCTCTGGTGAGGGCACTAAAATACGGCGCATCCGCGGCCGCGCCTTTTTCCGCGCGCTTGATCGCGTCCCACTGTTTCAAGACCGCGCCGCTATCGTGCGCCTCGGAGTCGCCGAAGACGTGCGGATGGCGCCGCACGAGTTTGTCGCCGACTTCGCGCGCGACCTCCTCGATCGTGAAGCGCTGCTCTTCGCTCGCGATCTGCGCGTGCATCACCACTTGAAGCAGCAAATCGCCGAGCTCCTCGCAAAGATTGGCGTCGTCCTGCGCGCGAATCGCCTCGGCGACTTCGTAGGCTTCCTCGAGCAACCCCGGGCCTAACGACTCGTGCGTCTGCTCGCGATCCCACGGGCAACCGCCGGGCGCACGCAGGTGCCGGACGATTTCAACCAGACGCGGGAAAGGTTCTGCAGGCATGAATCAGCTTTAAGTTTTAAGTGATTAAGTTTTAAAGGGGAAGAAGACCGCGAACTTAAAACTTAACCCTTAAAGCTTCCCTAGATTCTCCAGAGCGAACGGTGGTTCCCAAACTCCGAGATCTCGCCCGAGGTCCGCTTCCCGACGTAGATCGCGAGCCCGATCACGGTCACGAGCGTGCCGAGGAAAATGAAGAGCACAAACCAAGGCGGAATATGCCCAACGCGCATCGCCCGATAGAACGCGCCGAAGCTTTCGATCGGCTCCGAAGCGTGGAGGAAGAGCTTCATGACCCACGCGATGATGATCAGGACGAAGATGAAGACGTAGTTGCGTTTCAGGCGCCGGCCAACGGCTTCGAGCATGGTGATTTTAAACGAGGGCAGGATCAGATCTTCGCAGACCAGCTTCTTCCATTCCCCCTGCAGCATCTGATGATTCTCCATGATCATCGGCACGAGAAAATGCGCCTCGAGCATCCGGATGCGCGCGCGAAAGGCGTCGTAGAAACGATAACGCCGCGCCTCGATCCAGAGCATCATCCAGACGATCGCGAGATTGAAAAAAAAGATCAGGTGCGGCACACCGGCGTTGGAGAACGCAATCGTGATGATAGCCGTGCTGCTCGTCACCGCCCAGTTCGTCGTCGTGTCGAGCCGGGTGCGCCAGACCATGATGCGGCCGAGTTCGCCTCGGTAGAAATGCGAGAGCGCGTTGACGTAGCCGGCGTTGTCGAGCCCGCTGGAAGGAGCCGAGGCTTCGGGCGGGGTGGCGTTGGGAAGAGGTTCGTCGGGCACGATTGGGAAAGAATGTTTCGGCAAGGGGCGCGCGGGCGTCAATCTCGCAAATCGCTTTTCCGGTCTGCGAATTGCTCTGGCATAATGCACCGCATGAGACGCCTCGCTTTTCTCCTCCTGCTCCTCGCTCTCACCGGGGCACGCGCCGAGACCTTTTACGTCCCGAACACGGGCGAGAACACGATCTCGCAATACGACGACAATGGGAACGCCACCTCCTTCACGAGCGCGTTTGTGAGCGGCCCGATCGGCGTCGCGCTCGACCGCCAGGGCAATCTTTTCGTCTCCACGAATGGCAACACGATCGAGAAGTTTTCGCCGAGCGGAGCCGATCTCGGGACCTTCGCGAGCGTCGGCGTGAACTTCCCGATGGGCCTCGCCTTCGATCGCGCGGGCAATCTTTACGTCGCGAATTTTTCCGGGAACACGGTGCAACAATTCACCCCGGCCGGAGTCGGCTCGGTCTTCGCCAGCATCATTCATCCGACCGGGCTGGCCTTCGATGCGGCCGGCAATCTTTACGTCGCCGACTTCGCGAATACGATCGAGCAGTTCAGCCCTGCCGGCGTGTATCTCGGCACTTTTGCGACCGGTCGCCTGAACAATCCCGAGGGACTCGCCTTCGACTCTTTCGGTAATCTTTACGCGGCGAATAACGGCTCCGATACGGTCGAAGTCTTCTCGCCCCGGGGCGACGATCTCGGCTTCGCCGCGTTAAATGTCGGCGGCCCGGTCGGCCTCGCCTTCGACCGCGCGCAGAGTCTTTACGTCGTCGCCGCGCGGGAGAGCGCGATTGTAAAGATCACCACCGCGAAGAGCAGCCTCTTCGCGCCGACCGGTTTCGCGCCCGGGTTCATCGCGGTGCAGAAGCCTCCGATCCTGGTCAACATCTCCACCCGCCTGAACGTGGGCATCGGCGAAAATGTGCTCGATAGCGGATTCATCGTCCGCGGAACGGGCACTAAAACTCTCCTCATTCGCGGGCTCGGGCCCTCGTTAGGCAACGCGGGCCTGGCGAATCCGCTGGCCGATCCGGTGCTCGAATTGCACGACCGCACCGGCGCGATTTTGCAGACGAACGATAGTTGGAAAGCGACCCAGGAAAGTGCGATCGCGGCTACCGGCATTCCGCCCGCGAACGACGCGGAAGCGGCGATGATCGTGACCTTGAATGCCGGTTCCTACACCGTCGTGGAGAGCGGAAAAAACAGCACCACCGGTGCCGGGTTGATGGAAATTTACGACCTCACGAACGGCTTCGGGCCGGACCTCGCGAACCTGAGCACGCGCGGATTTGTTGGCACCGCGGGCAATGTGATGATCGCGGGTTTCATCCTCGGCGCCCCGACTGGCGGCAACGGCAGCGTCCTCGTGCGCGCGCTCGGTCCATCGTTAGGCGCGCTCGGCGTGGCCGGTCCGCTGGCCGATCCGGTGCTCGAATTATACAACGCCGACGGGACCCTCATCGCGGCGAACGATAATTGGCAGAGCACCCAGCAGGCGGCGATCGAAGCGACCGGCGCCCCGCCGTCGAACACCGCTGAAGCCGCGATTGTGGCTACACTCGCGCCGGGCAATTACACCGCGGTCGAGAGCGGGAAAAACGGCGGAACCGGCGTCGGCCTGATCGAAGTTTACAACCTCAATTAGCGTGGTGAGTCGTGGAAAATGTGAAGCCGCAAATAACCTGTTGGAGGGCGGAGCTCCGGCGCCGCGGCGCGGTCTCGCAGGAGCTCGACCCTCCAGGAGCGTCTCCTTGGCCGCGCCGCTGCTTGTGCCGTGTGGCGCGGCGAGTAGTTTTCCCACCTGAGAAAGTTCCTTTGCCTCTTCCTGTTTGGCGTCGCCGGACTGTGCCTAACGAGTAAAGGCGCACCCGTTCCGGGCGCCGTTTTCTCACGCTCGCCCGACCGCAGCCAGTGGCCGGCGGCGTTACAAAACGTGCCGCTCGACCGGCTTTCGACCGGCGCGATCGCGCTCCTCAATCGCGGCGGCGATCTCGTGCAACCGGCGCCGGCCGCGAGCCGTTCCGCGTCCGCGCCAGCCAAGGTCGCGCTCGATCTGCGGGTCGGGCCCGATCTTCGGCTCGGCGATGACCCGGCCCCGCTCCCGCCGACGATGCGTGCGCAGGCCGAGCCGCATATGGCGCGCTCCCCGGTCGATCCGGATTTTGTGGTCGCGACGTTCCAGGAAGGGCGGTTCACCGATGGCGGTGCGGTCGATTGCGGTTACTCCGTGACTCACGATGGCGGGTTGACCTGGACCCGCGCTTTGATTCCAAATCTGACGACCGCTTCCGGCGGGCCCTATCCGCGCGCGACCGATCCGGTGGCGGCGATCGATCTGGGCGGCCGCATTTTCCTGAATACGGAAGCGGCGACGGACCCGGCGTTTAGCGAGGGAGTTATCCTCGTCAGTCGCTCGACGGACGGGGGCGCGAGTTTTGCGGCGCCGGCCATCGTCTTCATGCCTAACGATGGCGTGAGTTTTCCGGATAAACCGTGGATGGCCGTGAACACTTTTGCCGGCACCACACAGGCCGGCCGGATTCTGGTGACCTGGACGCTGTTTGGCGCGAGCGGCGCCTCGCCGATTTATCGGAGCTTCAGCGACGATCACGGGGTTACTTGGAGCGCGGCCGCGCCGATTCACGGCACTGGGACTTCCGCGCAAGGTTCGCAGCCGGTTTTCCTGCCCGATGGGAAGGTCGCGACGTTTATTGGAATTTTGCCGCGAGCGCGCAGGAAGAGATCGACATGGTCGTCTCGAGCAATGGCGGCGCGACTTTCGGAGCGCCGACGCGCGTGACTACGGTCGCGCGCTACAATCAACCGAGCATCCGCAACGGCGTCTTCCTTCCTTCCGCGACCACCGCGCGCGCGACGGGAGCGATCGAAGTGGTTTATCAGGGGTTGGATTCGTTAGGCGCGCCGCGGATCTTCTTTACGAAATCGAAGAACGACGGCGCGACCTGGTCGGCGCCGGTCGCGATCACGGATAATCCGGGCACGGGCGTCTTTAACCCCGTGATCGCCGCTTCGCCCGACGGCGCGTGGCTGACCGCGTCGTTTTACGATCAGCGCGACAGCGGCGGGAACACGACGCTCTGCAATCTCTATCTCGCCCAGTCCCTCGATGGCGGCCTCACCTGGCAACCCAATCTGCGCCTAACGAGTGTAACGACCGATGCGACACTCGCGCCGCTCACTTCCGAGGGTTACATGCTCGGCGATTACCTCGGCCTCGCGGAGACGACGAATGTCGACGTGCCCGCGGTTCCGGTCTGGGTCGATACGCGGACCGGTAATCCTGATCCCTTCATCGTCCGGGTGGGGATTGCGCCGGACGTGGATTTCCCCAGTTACCAGGCGTCGCGCCTGTCGTTAGGCCAGATCGAGGATCCGCAGTTGGGCGGGGTGAACGGTGACGCCGATGGGGATGGCGTGAGGAATCTCTCGGAGTTTCTTTCCCAGACCGATCCGAATAATGCGGCCTCGGTCGTGCACCCGACGAGGCAACTAAATATCTCAACGCGCGAGAATGTGGGCCTGGGCGACAACGTGCTCATCGGCGGATTTATCATCACCGGGACGACTCCGAAATCGGTCCTGCTTCGCGCGCTCGGGCCGTCGCTCACCGGGTCTGATCTGAGCGGAGTGCTCCAGGAC
>JBPCRH010000290.1:0-3334 GCA_050997075.1 Chthoniobacterales bacterium | reverse complement strand
GGCAAGCCCGTGCCGGAAATCAAGGTCGCCGAATGCGTCGGCTGCAACCTTTGTTCGTTAGTCTGTCCGGTGGACGGTTGCATCACGATGGTCAGCGTCGCGAACGACCGGCTGAAGCTCACCTGGGCGGAGCACCAAACGCGCATCGCCACCGGCGCAGCCACCGCTTTTCCGCCGCATCCGTGAAGGCGTTACCACCACCTCTGTCATTCTGAGTGAAGCGAAGAATCTCTGATCCTTTCGGGCAGCCAGCGCGTCTCAGCAGAACAGGCAGAGATTTTTTCGCTTCACTCAGAATGACAAAACAATCAATGCTGCGCGGCGCGAGCGCTTCGAAACTATGACAACCCAGACTCCGCAGAACTGCCCCGTCTTCATCGGCGGTGAATGGCAGGTGCTCTCACAGCTCGAGACTTCACCCGTTTACAACCCGTCGCGCGGTGAGGTCATTGCCGAAGTCCCGATGTGCGGCGCCGAGCAGGTGAACCACGCTGTGGGTGCCGCCGCCGAAGCTTTCCCGGCCTGGCGCGACACCCCGCCGGTCGAGCGCGCACGTTTGTTCTTTCGCTACCGCCAGCTCGTCGAGGAGAACTTCGATCACATCTGCCAACTCGTGAGTCGGGAGCACGGCAAGACGCTCGCCGAAGCGCGCGGCAGTGCCTACCGCGGGATTGAAAATATCGAATACGCCTGCGGTATTCCTACCCTGCTCATGGGCGACACGCTCGAGAACATCGCGCGCGGCGTCGATTGCGAGACCCACTTACAGCCGTTAGGCGTCTGTGTCGGGATCACGCCATTCAACTTCCCGGCGATGGTCCCGCTCTGGATGTTCCCGGTCGCGCTCGCCTGCGGAAACACCTTTGTCTTCAAGCCCAGCGAGAAGGTCCCGCTAACCGCGATCTTCCTCATCGAGCTTCTCGAAAACGCCGGCCTGCCGAAAGGTGTGCTCAATCTCGTGCATGGAGGTCACGCCTGTGTCGACGCGCTCCTGACTCATCCTCAGGTACGCGCGATTTCCTTCGTCGGCTCGTCGCCGGTGGCGAAACACATTTACGAAACTGGCACGCGGCACGGTAAACGTGTCCAGGCGAATGGCGGGGCGAAGAACTACATCGTCATCATGCCCGACGCGGATATCGCGAAAACCGTGGAAGCACTTTCCACCGCGGCCTTCGGTTGCGCCGGTGAACGTTGCATGGCCGGCTCGACTGCCCTGACTGTCGGTGCCGCGGCGGACCGACTCTTACCTTCACTCGTCGCGGCCGCGCGCGCGATTAAAGTTGGCCCGACTGATACGGTGACTCAACCGGACATGGGACCAGTGATCACGGCACAACATCGCGACCGTGTCCTTAGTCTCGTCGCGAGCGGCGAGAAGGAGGGTGCGAAAGTCATCTGTGATGGCCGAAGCACTAAAATCGCGGAGGCACCTGACGGTTTCTATGTCTGCGCCACAATCGTCTACCAGGTCGGGCGCGAGATGACTCTGGCCCGGGAAGAAGTCTTTGGCCCCGTCCTCAACGTCATGCGCATGGAAGACCTGAACGAAGCGATTGAGTTGGCGAATAAGTCTTCCTATGGCAACGGCACCGCCATCTTTACTAACTCGGGCAAAGCGGCGCGCGAGTTTAAGCATCGCGTGAAAGCGGGAATGGTCGGGATCAACGTCGGCGTGCCGGCGACGATGGCGATGTTTCCCTTCACCGGATGGGACGACTCCTTTTACGGTGACCTCCATATTCAGGGCAAGGAAGGCGTGCAGTTCTACACTCAGCAAAAGGTCGTGAGCTCCCGCTGGTTCGGCGAAGGCGTCGGCGACGTCTGGCAGAAGTAGATGAGTTTGTTCATCAAGGGCGGTGAAATCGTCACCGTGAGCGAGCGCTATGTCGCGGATATCTTCTGCGAAGACGAAACCATCACCCAGATCGGACGCGACCTCACTCCGCCCGCCGGCGCGGAAGTCATCGACGCGAGCGGTAAGTATGTCTTTCCGGGTTTCATTGACCCGCATGTGCATATCTATCTCCCGTTCATGGGAACTTATGCGAAGGACACGCATGCGACGGCGAGCCAGGCGGCTCTGGTCGGGGGCACGACGACGTTTATCGAGATGGTTTGTCCGGGGCGGGATGAGAAGCCGCTCGAGGCTTTCGAGATCTGGCTCGGGAAAGCGGAAGGAACGAGCGCGTGTGACTTTAGCTTTCACATGGGAGTCACCCGCTACGACGAAGAAGCGGAAAGGGATTTTCGCGAAATCGTGCGGCGCGGGGTGAGTAGCTTTAAGGTCTTTCTCGCCTATAAGGGTGCGCTCGGGGTCACTGATGAAGAACTCTACAACACCCTCGTCCTCGCAAAGTCTTTAGGCGTCATAACGACCGCGCATTGCGAAAACTCGGATCTCGTTCTCGAGCTACAAAAGAAACTCCTTGCGGAAGGTAAGACTGGGCCGGAATGGCATTACTGGAGCCGGCCGCCGGTCGTGGAAGCGGAAGGTGTGCACCATCTCATGACCTTCGCGCGCTTGACCGGCGCGCATGTTTACATCGTGCACCTGAGCTGCTCGGAAGCGCTGCGCGAAGCGATCCGCGGGAAAGCGCAGGGAACTAACGTTTGGGTCGAGACTTTGATCCAATATCTCTTGCTCGATCGGGCCGATGCGGAGAAGCCCAACTTCGAAGGGGCCAAGGCGGTGATGTCGCCTCCTCTTCGAGATAAGAGGAATCAGGACATCCTTTGGAACGGTTTGTGGCAGGGCTTTATCTCCACCCTCGCGACCGATGACGCGCCGTTTGATTCTGCGACGCAGAAGGTCATGGGTCGCGATGACTTCACGAAAATCCCGAACGGCATTCCATCACTCGAAGACCGGATCAACCTTTACTACACCTATGGAGTGAACCGCGGACGGATTGATCTTCACCAGTTCGTCGCCACTGCGAGCACGAACACCGCGAAAATCTTCGACCTCTTCCCGCGCAAAGGCACCATCCAGTTAGGCTGCGACGCGGACCTCGTGGTCTACGATCCGGATTACCGCGGCAAGATCTCCGCGGAGACCCACCAAATGAATCTCGATTACAACTCCTTCGAAGGATTCACGATCGAAGGCCGGCCGCACGTCGTGACCGTACGCGGCAAAGTCGCCGCGCGAGAGGGCAAATTCGTCGGCGAACCGGGCCGGGGCCAGTTCCTGCGCCGCGAACCGAATCATTTCTAAGTCGCTTTCGCGAAACAGAACTGGACCGCGCCGGTTGCGCCCGCGCGCCCTCCGACCGTGGAGCAAGTTTGCAACTTGCCGATTCGGCCAGTTTTAATCCGCGCTCCTTCGTAG